>CBHFMJ010000001.1:0-33738 GCA_965994715.1 uncultured bacterium
GACGGGGAGGCTCTCCTCCTCGAACCCCAATCTCCAGAACATCCCGATCCGCTCCGAGCTCGGCCGGCAGATCCGGAGGGCGTTCATCCCGGGTGCCGACGACCAGGTCCTGCTCGTCGCCGACTACTCGCAGATCGAGCTCCGCATCCTCGCGCACCTGTCCGCGGATGCCGGGCTTCGGGAGGCCTTCGACTCGGGCCTCGACATCCACGCGGCCACGGCGGCGAAGGTCTTCGACCTCCCGCCCGAGCTCGTCGACGCGGAGATGCGCCGGCGCGCGAAGGCGGTCAACTATGGCCTCGCCTACGGGATGAACGCCTGGGGCCTCGCCACCCGGCTCGGGATCACGGCGGACGAGGCGCAGGAGTTCATCGACGCCTACTTCGACGGCTTCCCCGCGATCAAGAACTACCTCCAGAACCAGGTCGACCGGGCGACGGTGGAAGGGTTCACCGAGACCCTCCTCGGACGGCGCCGGTACATCCCCGAGCTCCAGGCGGCCAACCCGCGGGTGCGCGATCTCGGTCGACGGCAGGCATTGAACGCCCCGATCCAGGGGAGCGCGTCCGACGTGTTCAAGGTGGGGATGATCGGCGTCGACCGGGCCCTCCAGGAGCGGCCGGAGCTCGACTGCCACATGCTGCTCACGGTCCATGACGAGCTTGTCTTCGAGGTCGCGAAGGACCGCGCGGAGGAGGCCGCGGACCTGATCCGCGGCCGGATGGAGGGGGCCGTGGAGCTCGTCGTCGACCTCCGGGCGGACATCGGCGTCGGCCCGAACTGGTCGGAGGCGGCCCCCGAAGGCCACTGACCGCCTGGCAACCCCTCATTGACGTCGTTTGCGCTGCTCACCTACCCTTCCACCCGGCCCGCGGATCGCTCGCGTGCCGCGTCGCAAATCCCAACCCGCGATGCGGTGAGCCCCGCGCGCCAGAAGGAGAACCACCGTATGAGCGAGACCGAGACCACCACCGAGAGCGCCCCCGACGGAACCGTCGAGACCTCTGAGCCGATCGTCGACGAGGCAGCGGCCACCGAGACCGCCAGCGACGTCGCCCCGCCCGCCACACCGACGGACGAGGCACCCCTCGTTGCCACGCCCGAGCCGGAGGGCGAGGACTACACGCCCGAGGAGCTCGTCCGCGCGATGGAGGCATCGCTCCGCGACTTCAAGGACGGCGACATCATGGAGGGCGTCGTCGTCAAGATCGATCGCGACGAGATCCTCCTCGACATCGGCTACAAGTCCGAGGGCGTGATCCCGTCCAAGGAGCTGTCGATCCGCCACGACGTCGACCCGAACGAGATCGTCAAGGTGGGGGATCGGATCGAGGCCCTCGTCCTGCAGAAGGAGGACAAGGAGGGCCGTCTGATCCTGTCGAAGAAGCGCGCGCAGTACGAGCGCGCCTGGGGCCGGATCGAGGAGACGATGGCGTCGGGCCAAACGATCAAGGGACCGGTGATCGAGGTGGTCAAGGGCGGCCTGATCCTCGACATCGGCCTCCGGGGGTTCCTCCCCGCCTCGCTCGTCGACCTCCGGCGGGTGCGCGACCTCCAGCCGTACATCGGCACCGAGCTCGAGTGCAAGATCATCGAACTCGACCGCAACCGCAACAACGTCGTGCTGTCCCGGCGCGCCTTCCTCGAGGAATCGCAGTCGGAGGGCCGTAAGAAGTTCCTCGAGAACCTGGAGAAGGGCGAGCGCCGCAAGGGCACCGTCTCCTCGATCGTGAACTTCGGAGCGTTCGTGGACCTCGGCGGGGTGGACGGGCTGGTCCACGTGTCGGAGCTCTCGTGGAAGCACGTCGACCACCCGAGCGAGGTCGTCACGGTCGGCCAGGAAGTCGAGGTCCAGGTCCTGGACGTGGAGCTCGACCGCGAGCGTGTCTCGCTCTCCCTCAAGGCGACGCAGGAGGACCCCTGGAAGGAGTTCGAGCGGCTGCACAAGGCGGGCGAGGTGATCGCCGGTCAGGTGACGAAGCTCGTCCCGTTCGGCGCGTTCGTCAGGGTCGCCCAGGGGATCGAGGGACTGGTCCACATCTCGGAGCTCTCCCACGAGCACGTCGACACGCCGGAGTCGGTGCTGTCCGTGGGCGACGAGGTGCAGGTGAAGGTCGTCGACGTGGACGTCTCGCGCCGGCGGGTGAGCCTCTCGATGCGCCAAGTCACCCCCGCTCCGGCCAAGACCACGGAGATCGAGGTCGAGCCCGAGCAGCCCGAGCGTGCTCCCGCCGAGCCCCTCGTCCAGACCGTGCAGATCCCGCAGGCGGTGCTCGACGCCGTCGCGGAGGCGGAGACGGACGAGCCGGCGGCCACCGCGGCACCCACCGTGGAACCGGCGGCGGTCGAGCCCACGGCGGAGCCGGAAGCCGCGCCGGTGCCGGCGGCCGAGGCAGCACCCGACGAGCAGCCGGAGGCAGCGGCAGCGCCCGAGGTCGCCGCGCAACCGCCCCCGGCGAAGGATGCCCCCGAGGAGCCCGCATCGGACGAAGAGGTCTCGCTCGAGGCGATCCTCGAGGATCTGAAGCGCCGCGAGGGGAGATCCGAGTAGGGGCGGGATCGTGCTCCTGGTCGGCCTGACGGGCGGGATCGGCTCCGGCAAGTCCACGGTCGCCCGCCTGCTCGAGCGGCGTGGGGCCGTCGTGATCGATGCGGACCACCTCGCACGCGAGGCCGTGGCGCGAGGCACGAGCGGGTTCGATCGCGTCGTCGACACCTTCGGTCCGGGCGTCCTGAAGCCCGACGGGGATCTCGACCGGGTACGGCTCGCCGCGATCATCTTCGCCCACCCCGAGCGGCGGGCCGCGCTCGAGTCGATCGTCCACCCCGAGGTCGCGAGGCGGTTCGGCGAGCGCGTCGAGGAGCTCCGAGACAGCGGCCGTGTGGTCGTGTACGTCAGTCCGCTCCTCGTCGAGCTGGGACTCGCACCCGCCTTCGACGTGGTCGTGGTCGTCACGGCGTCACCCCACCTCCGGGTCTCGCGGGTGGCCTCGGATCGCGACCTCTCGCCCGAGGACGTGCGCGCTCGGATGGCTGCCCAGGCGACGGACGAGCAGCGGATGGAGGTGGCGGACGTCCTGGTGGACAACGACGGGTCGCTCAAGGAGCTGGAGCCGCAGATCGACCGGCTCTGGAGCGATCTCGAGGACCGGGCCCGCGCGTGAGCCGGTGGATCCGCGCGGGCGATCGGCTGAGGGATCAGAAGTCCTATCCTCGGGGCATGCGGTTCCGCGCCGTCTTCTTCGACGTCGGTGAGACCCTCGTGCACGTCGATCCTTCCTTCGCCGACCTCTTCGTGACCGTGCTCGCCGGCGCGGGCCACGAGCGGTCCGTGGACGACGTGCGGGAGGCCTCGGCACACGTCTACGCACGGTTCTCCGAGGCGGCGCGGGACGGCTCGTTGTGGACGACGTCGCCCGAGCGATCCCGCGCCTTCTGGACCTCGGTCTATCAGCGGATGCTCGAGGAGCTCGGCGTCGCCGACGGTGACGGACTCGCGACCTCGCTGCACGGCGAGTTCACCCGGATGGAGAACTACGTCCTGTTCGACGACGTGCTCCCGACGCTGGCGACGCTCCGCGAGGCGGGTGTGCTCCTCGGCGTGGTGTCGAACTTCGAGGCATGGCTCGAGGACTGGTTCGGCGTCCACGAGCTCTTCGAGCTGTTCCCGGTCCGTGTGATCTCCGGGATCGAGGGCGTGGAGAAGCCCGACGAGCGGATCTTCCGGCTCGCCCTGGACCGGGCGTCCGTGTCGGCGGAGGAATCCGCCTACGTCGGCGACAACCCCGAGTTCGACGTCGACCCGCCGGCGGCCCTCGGGATGTTCCCGGTCCTCGTGGACCGCCGGGGCCGGTTCCCCGACCACGAGGGCGAGCGCATCACGGATCTCCGGGAGCTCCCCGCGATCCTCGGAGCGACGTCGTGACCGAGGAGCGGCTGTTCTCGATCGGCGACGCCGACGCCGAGCTGGAGGAGCTCCGCGTCCGGCTCCCGAGGCTCAGGGAGGCTCGACGGCGACTCATCGACACCGGCGAACGCATCACCTCGGCCGTCCAGATCGATGGAGGAGGCACCGAGGGCAGCGACTGGTTCCGGGCGCAGGAGACGCTCAAGCGGGAGCTCCTGTGGCTCGCGGACCGAGGCATCCTCCTGAGGGATCCGGACACGGGGCTCGTAGACTTCCCGGCCGAGCGGGACGGGGAACGCGTGTTCCTCTGTTGGCGACTCGGGGAAGAGCGAGTCGGGTGGTACCACTCCGAACGGTCCGGGTTCTCGAGCAGGAAGCCCCTGTGATCGCGCGATGACCGAGCGGGTGATCGACGTCCGGGGTCTCCGCAAGTCCTACGGCGACGTTGAGGCGGTCCGCGGCATCGACGTCCACGTCGATCGCGGCGAGGTCTTCGCCCTCCTCGGTCCCAACGGCGCCGGCAAGACGACCACGGTCGAGATCCTCGAGGGCTACCGGGAGCGGACCGACGGCGAGATCTCTGTCCTGGGACACGACCCGGCGCGTGCGGAGGCTGAGCTCAAGGGGCGGGTCGGCATCGTTCTCCAATCCACGGGCGTCGACCCCTACCTCACCGTTCGCGAGACGGTCGACCTCTATGCCGGCTACTACCCGTCGCCGAGGGACATCGACGAGGTGATCGACCTGGTGGGCCTCGTCGAGAAGCGATCCACCCGGGTGAGCAAGCTCTCGGGCGGTCAGCAGCGCCGCCTCGACGTCGCGATCGCCCTCGCCGGGGACCCAGAGTTGCTCTTCCTCGACGAGCCCACGACCGGCTTCGATCCGAACGCGCGGCGTCACGCGTGGGAGATCGTGAAGAACCTGGCGGGCATCGGCAAGACGATCTTCCTCACCACGCACTTCATGGACGAGGCCCAGTACCTCGCGAGCCGCGCGGCCGTGATCCGCAAGGGCGAGATCGTGGCCGAGGGGAGCCCAGGGACGCTCGGCGGCAGGGATCGGATGCAGACCAGGGTGCGGTTCCGGGTCCCGGACGGCCAGGCGCCACCGCCGGATCTGACGGGCACGACGACGCTCGTCGACGGCACGCTCGAGCTGCGGACGGATGACACGACGAAGAGCGTCCACGACCTCACGGCATGGGCCCTCGGTCGCGGGTTCTCGTTCGACGGGCTGGAAGTCACGCAGCCGAGCCTCGAAGACGTGTACCTGGAGCTGACCGGCGGGGAGGAGAGCGAAGGATGAGCGCTGTTCCTCAGGTCGCACGCCAGTTCCGGTTCACGAACAAAGCGTTCTGGCGGAACCCCGCCTCCGCGTTCTTCACGTTCGCGTTCCCGCTGATGTTCCTCGTGATCTTCACGTCGTTGTTGGGGAACAACGAGCTGCAGCTCCAGGGCGTCGAACTCTCGACGACCACGTACTACGTGGGAGCGATGGCAGCGTTCGGCGTGATCAGCGCCTGCTTCACCAACATCGCGATCCAGACGACGTTCAACCGTGACGCGGGGATCCTCAAGCGCCTGCGCGGCACCCCGCTCCCCGCCGGGGCCTACCTCACGAGCCGGGTGCTCCACGCGATGGTCGTCGGTGCGATCCTGGTGGTGATCACGCTCCTGTTCGGGAAGGTCGTCTACGACTCGCCGCTGCCGACCGGTGGCCCGCTCCTCGAGTTCATCGCGTCCTTCCTGGTCGGCGCCCTCTCGTTCGCGGCGCTCGCGCTGGCGCTCACCGCCCTCGTTCCGAACGCCGATGCCGCGCCGCCCGTGGTGAACGCGGTCGTCCTGCCCCTGCTGTTCCTCTCTGGCATCTTCTTCCCGCTCGACGACGGCGCGCCGACGTGGATGAAGACGGTCGCCGACATCTTCCCGGTGAAGCATTTCGCGGACGCGATGCGAGCCGGGTTCCTCGGGAACGTGACTGCCCGAACCCCGGTCGGCACGGTGCGCGCGTTCCCGTTCGACTGGTGGGACATCGCGATCATCGCGGCCTGGGGGATCGTCGGACTCGTCCTTGCCGCGCGTTTCTTCAGCTGGGAGCCGCGCCGCTAGGGGGCTGTGCTAGGCTCCGCGCTTCCACGGGAACGAGGGGGTGCCTCCGTGCGGAAGTGGGTACTGCTGCTCGCGGCGATCGCGCTGATCACGGCGGCTTGCTCCGAGGAGACGCCACCCACCACGGGCGAAAGCCCCACCGGGTCCGTTGCCGATCCGGAAGCGGCCGCCGAATGCACGGCGGGCCACGCCGCGGATCTCCTCGAAACCGAGACGTTGACCGTCGGGACGGACTTCGACTTCATGTTCCCCCCGTGGATCCTCGATCGCGACCCGGAGAGCGGGAAGGGGTTCGAGGCCGCGTTGACCTATGCGGTGGCGGAGCGGATGGGCTTCGCGGACTCACAGGTCAACTGGGTCAACGTCCCGTTCAACAGTTCCTACGCTCCCGGGCCGAAGGACTTCGACTTCGACATCAACAACATCTCCGTCACTGAGGAGCGGGACCAGGCCGTCGACTTCAGCGAGAGCTACTACGACCTCACACAGGCGCTGATGGTGCTGAAAGGCTCGCCGATCGAACACGCCACGACGATGGAGGAGATCAAGGACTCGGTCTTCGGGGCTCAGATCGGAACCACGAGCCTCTCGTATATCAACACGGTGATCCAGCCGACGAAGGATCCCAAGGTATTCGATTCCACGAGCGACGCGAAGGCCGCCCTCCGGAACGGGACCGTCGACGGTCTCGTCCTGGATCTGCCCACCGCGTACTTCGAGGCCACGATCAACACGCCGAACGGCGCCCTGGTGGGCCAGTTCCCGAACGCCGGAGAGTACCTCGGGATCCTCTTCGAGGAGGGCAACCCGCTGGTGGAGTGCGTGAACCTCGCACTCGCCGAATTGGCGGCAGACGGCACCCTCCAGGACCTCCAGAGCGAGTGGCTGGCCGACTACCTGGCCGTGCCCACGATCCAGTAGCGCACCCCGGGGTTCTCCGTGACCGAGCCGCCGGAGGCCCTGACCGGGCACGACCGGAGGTCCCGCCTGCTCGGGAACCGGGGCTTCCTGATCTCCACCACCAGCACGATCGTGTTCTTCGCCGTGGTGACGGTGATCCTCGCGGCGGCGCCCGGGTTCGATTCCGTCCGCGAGGGCTTCTTCAACCTCGAGGCGATGAAGGAGTCGTTCTTCGGCGTCCCGGAGGAGGGCCTACCAGGCATCGGACACGCGTTCCTGCTCAACATCCGGATCTTCCTGATCGCCGAGGTCTTGATCCTGATCCTCGCGCTCGTGGTCGCCGTGATCCGGAGCCTCCAGGGACCTGTGTTCTTCCCGTTCCGCCTGATCGCGGTCATCTACACGGATCTGTTCCGGGGCATGCCCCTGCTCCTGGTGATCTACCTGTTCGGGTTCGGTCTGCCGGCGCTCGGCATCAGCGGTCTGTCGACCCAATCGGAGATCGTGTACGCGACCGCGGCACTGGTCCTCTCGTACTCTGCCTACGTCGCCGAGGTGTACCGGGCGGGGATCGAGTCGGTGCATCCCAGTCAGGTCGCGTCCGCGCGCTCCCTCGGCCTCTCCCGGATGCAGTCGCTCCGATTCGTCGTGCTGCCACAGGCCGTCCGCCGGATCATCCCCCCGCTCCTGAACGACTTCGTGAGCCTCCAGAAGGACACCGCGCTGCTCGCTGTGCTCGGCGTCGTCGAGGCGGCCCGGGCAGCGCAGATCTACTCCGCGTACCGCTTCAACTACTCGAGCTTCGTGGTCGCGGCGTTCCTGTTCATCCTGATGACGATCCCGTTGGCGCGGCTGACCGATTGGTTGATCACACGGGATAGGCGGCGGCGACAGGCGCGGGGGACACCGTGACCGAGGCGGGTCGCGTCGACGCGGTCCGGAAGTCCTTCGGCGGGCTCGAGGTGCTGCGTGGTATCGACCTCGTGGTCCAAGATCACGAGGTCGTGTGCCTGATCGGTGCGAGTGGCTCCGGGAAGTCGACGCTGCTGCGGTGCATCGATCTGCTGGAGGAGGCCGACGCCGGCCGCATCTGGGTCGAGGGGATGGAGATCACGGCGGCGGGCGTCGACCAGAACGCGGTACGCCGGCGGATCGGGATCGTGTTCCAAGCGTTCAACCTGTTCCCGCACATGACGGTGATGCGGAACGTGACCCTGGCGCAGGAGAAAGCGCTGGGACGGACACGCGCCGACGCGCGCGCCCAAGCGACCGAGCTGCTCTCGCGGTTCGGCCTGATCGAGAAGGCGGAGGAGTACCCGGACCGTCTCTCGGGCGGCCAGCAGCAACGCGTCGCGATCGCGCGGGCGCTCGCGATGGGCCCGGACCTCCTGCTCCTCGACGAGGTGACCAGCGCCCTCGACCCGGTGCTCGTGGCCGAGGTCCTGGACGCGATCCGGGAGCTCGCCGCCGGCGGCATGACGATGGTGATCGCGACCCATGAGATGGGCTTCGCCCGCGACGTCGCGAACAGGGTGGCGTTCCTCGAAGAGGGACGGATCCTCGAGGAGGGGGCGCCGGAGCGGATGTTCTCCGACCCGCGCGAGGAGGCCACCCGCCGCTTCCTCGATCGGATCATCGCGGCCGGCCGGATGTAGGCCGCCTCCTGCCCGGGAGGCCCTGTCGCCGGGCGGTCCTAGACTGACGTGCCCATGCCGCCCTTCAAGATCACATCCGAGTTCCGTCCGTCCGGTGACCAGCCGGAGGCGATCGACCAGCTGGTCGAGGGCGTCCAGGCCGGCCAGGAACACGTGACGCTCCTCGGAGCCACCGGCACCGGGAAGACGTTCACGGTGGCGCATCTCGTCGAGCGCGTCCAGCGCCCCACGCTCGTGATCGCCCCCAACAAATCGCTCGCGGCACAGCTGGCGAACGAGTTCCGCGAGGTCTTTCCCGAGAACGCGGTCGAGTACTTCGTGAGCTACTACGACTACTACCAGCCCGAGGCCTACGTCCCGCAGACAGATACCTACATCGAGAAGGACTCGTCGGTGAACGACGAGATCGAGCGCCTGCGACACTCGGCTACCGCCGCGCTGCTCTCCCGCCGCGACGTCCTGATCGTGGCCAGCGTCTCCTGCATCTACGGCCTCGGGTCGCCGGAGCAGTACGAAGGACAGCTCCTGCGCACGGTCCGCGGCACGGACCTCCCAATGGAGTTCGCGATGCAGCGCCTCGTCGACATCCAGTACCAGCGGAACAACGTGAGCCGGGCCCGGGGCACGTTCCGGGTCCAGGGCGACACCCTCGAGGTCTTCCCGAGCTACGAGCAGGTCGGGTACCGGGTCGAGTGGTGGGGCGAGACGATCGAGCGGATCAGCCGGTTCGACCCGCTCACGGGGGAGCTCCTGACCGACACCATCACGGACCTCACCACGTTCCCGGCATCGCACTACGTCGCGAGCGACGAGCGGATGGAGCGCGCCCTCGTGACGATCGAGGAGGAGCTCCACGAGCGTCTCGCCGAGCTCGAGTCCCAGAGCAAGCTGCTCGAGGCGGAGCGGCTCCGGATGCGCACCACGTACGACCTCGAGATGCTCCGCGAGGTCGGCTTCTGCTCGGGGATCGAGAACTACTCGCGCCACATCGACGGGCGGGCTGCCGGGAGCGCCCCGTACACGCTCCTCGACTACTTCCCGGACGACTACCTGGTCGTGATCGACGAGTCGCACGTGACGGTGCCACAGCTCCACGGCATGTACGAGGGCGACATCTCCCGGAAGTCCACGCTCGTCGACTTCGGGTTCCGGCTGCCGAGCGCGATCGACAACCGTCCGCTCCGCTTCGAGGAGTTCAAGGAACGGGTCCACCAGATCGTGTACATGTCCGCCACGCCGGGCCCCTGGGAGCTGAAGGTGTCGGACCGGATCGTGGAACAGATCGTCCGGCCCACCGGCCTGATCGACCCGGAGGTCGAGATCCGGCCGACCAAGGGCCAGGTCGACGACCTGATCGAGGAGATCCGCCGCCGAGCCGAGGCGGAGCAGCGGGTGCTGGTGACGACCCTCACCAAGAAGATGGCCGAAGACCTCACGGACTACCTGATCGAGATGGGGATCCGCGTGCGCTACCTCCACTCGGAGGTCGATACGATCCAGCGGATCGAGATCATCCGCGATCTCCGGCTGGGAGAATTCGACGTCCTCGTAGGGATCAACCTGCTCCGCGAGGGGCTCGATCTGCCCGAGGTGTCCCTGGTGGCGATCCTCGATGCCGACAAGGAGGGGTTCCTGCGCTCGGACACCTCACTGATCCAGACGATCGGACGGGCGGCGCGCAACGTCGACGGGAAGGTCCTGATGTACGCGGACGCCGTCACCGACTCGATGAAGACCGCGATCAGCGAGACGCAGCGCCGTCGGATGATCCAGGAGGCCTATAACACCGAGCACGGCATCGATCCCACGACGATCCGGAGGCGCGTGCACGACATCCTGCTCGCCATCTCCGAGGACCCGGCCAAGCGCGCCACCTCGCCGCGGAAGGAGCGGCGACAGCGCGTGGCCCGACCGGAGATGCCGCAGGAGGAGCTCGAGCGCCTCCTGCTCGAGCTCGAAGAGGAGATGCACCTGGCGGCGAAGGACCTCCGCTTCGAATACGCCGCTCGGCTGCGCGACGAGGTGGTCGACCTCCGCAAGGAGCTCAAGGCCCTCCGCGCGGCCGGGGTCGGGGCGTGAACCGCCTCTCCGTTCGCGCCCCGGCCGGGTGGCAGGGGCCGGGCGGGTTCCTGGAGGACGCCCAGATCGTCTGTGAGGGAGGCACGATCACGTACGCCGGCGCGGCCATCGGCGTCGACGCCGCCGACCGGGAGATCGTCGTCGACGGCTTCGTGATGCCCGCGGTGGCGGATCGCCACGTGCACATCGAGCTGTCGGACCCGGCGGCGGTGCTCGCCGGCGGGGTGACCGCGGTCCGCGACCTCGCATGGCCGGTCGAGCGGATCTTCTCGCTCGCCGACGCGTCCGAGATGCCGTCCTTCGACGGGCCGTTGATCAAGGTCGCCGGGCCGATGCTGACCGGCCCCGGTGGATACCCGACCCAGGACTCCTGGGCCCCGCCCGGGACCGGGCGCGAGATCAAGGGCACGGACGACGCCGCGGCGGCAGTGGAGGAACTCGCGCGGCTCGGGGCCGCCGCGATCAAGGTGGCGCTGAACACGGACGCCGGCCCCACGCCCACGGACGGAGAACTGTCGGCGATCTGCGACGCGGCCCATGCCGCCGACCTCCCGGTCACCGCGCACGCGCAGGGCAAGGGGCAGGTCGAGCGGGCGCTCGGCGCGGGGGTGGACGAGCTCGCCCACACGCCGTGGACCCGGTTGTCGGATCAGGTGATCGGATCCGCGGCGGGGCAGATGCGGATCGTCTCCACGCTCGACATCTCGAGTTTCGGCCGCGACACGCCCGAGATCCGCACGGCGCTCGACAACCTCCGCCGCTTCCACGTCGCGGGGGGAACGATCGTCTACGGCACGGACCTCGGGAACGGCTCGATCCCACCCGGGATCCACACGCGGGAGGCGCTCCTCATGGTGGAGGCGGGCTTGGAGCCGGAGGAGGTCCTCGAGGCGATGATCCGGGCGCCGCTCGCCCCCGACGCCCCCGCGGACCTGATCGCCCTCCGCCAGAGCCCGCTCGAGGATCTCCGAGCGCTCGACGACGTCACGCTCGTGATCCGCGCGGGCCGGGTCGTCGCCGGGGGCTGACCCGCTCGACGCGGCGTGGGACGATACGCACCTGGGGGTGATCGGGATGGTCCAGAGCGACACGACGACATGGCAGGGCGTCACCCGGTACGAGCTCGGCCAGGCCGCGCGGAACCACGGGATGCAGCTCGAGGGCCTGCGCTACGACGTCACGCCGATCGGGATGCACTACCTCGTGATCCACTGGGACATCCCCGCAGCGGACGAGAAGACATGGACCGTTGACGTCGACGGCCTCGTCGATCGCCCACTGGCGCTCTCGATGGAGGACATCCGCTCGCGGCCGTCGGTCACGCGTCCCGTGACGATGGAGTGCGCCGGCAACGGGCGGGCGCTGATGCCCCCGCGGGCCGAGAGCCAGCCGTGGCTCCTCGAGGCGGTCGGCAACGCCGAGTGGACGGGCACGCCGCTGCCTCCCATCCTCGAGGAGGCCGGCCTCAGCCCCGACGCCGCGGAACTGGTCTTCACCGGCGCCGACCACGGGATCCAGGGAGACGTCGAGCAGGACTACCAGTGGGGCTTCTCGGTCGCCGACATCGTGAAGGACGACGTGCTGCTGGCCTACGAGCTGAACGAGCAGCCGCTGCCGCCGCAGCACGGGTTCCCGATCCGGCTCCTGGTCCCGGATTGGTACGGGATGTGCAGCGTGAAGTGGCTCCGCAGGATCACCGCCGTCGCCGACCCGTTCGACGGCTTCCAGGTCTCCGCGTATCAGCGCCGCCAGGAGCCGGACGGCCCGGGTGAGCGTGTGACGAGGAAGGCCGTCCGTGCCTTGATGCTGCCACCGGGATTCAGCGACTTCCCCGCGAGGCAGCGGTTCGTCGACGCGGGAAGGCATGAGCTGATCGGCCGCGCGTGGTCTGGGTGGGGACACATCGACCGCGTCGAGGTGAGCGTCGATGGCGGGGCGACGTGGACGGACGCGGAGGTCGGGCCGAAGCCGGAGTCGCCCTCGTCGTGGCGTTCCTGGTCCTTCGACTGGGATGCCCGGCCGGGGGAGCGAGAGCTCCTCGTCCGTGCGACCGACGAGGCCGGCAACGTCCAACCGATGGACCCGCCCTGGAACTACGGGGGCTTCATGAACAACACGCCTCAGCGGGTCCCCGTCGTCGTTCGCTGACGGTCAGACCAGCTGCCGGAGCTCGTCGAAGCAGCGGTCGACGTCCTCCTCGGTGTTGAAGAAGTGCGGGCTGATCCGCAGGCCGTCGCCGCGGAAGTCCGTGCAGACGTCGCGCGCAAGGAGCTCGTGGCAGATCTTCTCCGCCTCGGGCCCGACCTTCACGTTCACGACGCCGCCCCGCGCGTCGCGATCCCGCGGCGTGCGCACATCGAGGCCCGCACCGTCCGCCCGGGCGATGACGTGATCGGAGAGCTCGCCGTTCCGGACGCGGATCGCGACCGGTCCCACCTCCGAGATGATGTCGATCCCGCCCTGCGCGATGAAGAACACGGGGGCCGGGGGCGTGCCGTGCTCCAGGCGGCGCGCCGTGGGGTGATAGTCGAGGTGCTCCGCATCGAAGGCGAACGGCTCGCGTTGCGCGAACCACCCCGTGATCGCGGGCTCGAGAGAGGGGAGCAGATCGCGCCGTGCGTAGAGGAACACGAGCCCCGGCCCCCCGAGCATCCACTTGAGGACGCCGGCCGTGTAGAGGTCGCACCCGAGCTCGTGCAGGTCGAGCGGGACGATCCCGAGCCCGTGGTAGTCGTCGACGAAGGAGAGGGCGCCTCGATCGCGGGCGATCGCACACACGGCCTTCGCGTCCACGATCGCGCTGGACCGGTAGAGGACCCGATTCACCATGACGAGCGCGGTCCGTTCGTCGATCGTCCGGTCGTACTCCTCCAGCGGGATCGTCAGGCCATCGGGACTGCGTAGCCATCGGATCTCGGCGCCCGCCTTCCGCGCCCACGCGATCCAGACCTGGCCGTCGGTCGGGAAGTCGAGCTCGGACAGGATCACGGTCCGGCGTTCGCCCGACAGGTCGAGACACGACGCGATCGTCGAGAGCGCGATCGAGATGTTCGTGGTGAGCGCCACCTCGTCGGGATCGCAGCCCGCGAGCGCCGAGAACGAGCGCTTGAGCGCCGCCATCCGCGGGAAGATGTCCTCGAACCAGACGAGATCCGGCGCACCTTTGGAGCCCCACGCGTCCAGGTAGTCCTCGAGGTAGGCCCTCGACCGTCGGGAGACGGGACCCAGGGACGCGCTGATCAGGTACGCCTTCCGCTCCAACACGGGAAACTCGTCCCGCCAGGCGGTGAGGTCCATCAGCTCCCGGCCGGCACGAAGCGCTCGAACCACGCCGTCGATCGCGTGACCAGGTCGAGGAACGCCGGGAGCTTCCGCACGCCGTGTCCCTCGCCCGGGTAGATCGCGACCTCGGTCGGCACGCCGTTCGCGCACAGGGCACGGTAGAACTCGATCGCCTGGCCGGGTGGCGTGCACCGATCCTCGGTGCCCGCCGTCAGGAACGTCGGGGTCCTCACTCGGTCCGCGAGGAACACGGGGCTGCGTTCTTGGTACTGCGCGGTCCCGTTCTGCGGCTCGCCGCCGAGGAACCAGGCGTCCCAGGCGCCGATGTTGCTGTTCCAGTGCTCGCTGTAGAAGTCCGTGACGGGGGACATCGCGACCGCAGCCTTGAACCGCTGGTCGACGATGGGAAGCCAGCACGACATGTAGCCGCCGTAGCTCCCGCCCGTCACCGCGATCCGATCCGGATCGGCGATCCCTCGCTCGATCAGGGCATCGACGCCCGCGAGGTCATCGCCGGCGTCGCCCCCGCCCATATCGCCGATCACGGCCTCCAGGAACGCCCGGCCGCGCCCCGTGGAACCACGCGGGTTCGGCATAAGGATCGCGAACCCGCGCGACACGAGCCAGGCGAGGTACGGCCGCGGGAACCACTCGGCGTAGGACCAGACAGGCCCGCCGTGCACGTACAGGATCAGCGGGTGGGGCCCCTCGCCTGCGGGGGCGAGCACGAAACCATCGATCTCGAGACCGTCGGGCGCCGTCCAGGTGAGCCGCTCGGCTCGCCCGACGAGACCCCGGGCGTGATCATGGCCTTGGTGCCGGAAGGATGCGATCGTGCGGTCGGCACCATCCTGAACGATGGCCACCTCGGCGGGACGATCGAACCCTTGCCGGACGAACGCGAACCCGTCCTCGCCGACGACGGCCGCGTACGGCGCCCACGAGCCCACGCTCTCGCTCGTGGACCACGTCTCCGTGCGCTCGCCCGTCCCGGCATCGATCTCACCGAACACCGTGTCGCCCCGCCGGAGCATCGTGTAGGCGAGGCCCCCGTTGGCTCGCCAACCCAGCCACGTGACGTCGGCGTCCTCGATCTCGATCGCGCGGCGTGCATCCGTGGCCACATCGATCACGACCGCCCGACCGGACACGAGCTGGCGGTCGCTGCAGGGCGCCTCCACCGCGGCCACCCGCGTCCCATCGAGCGAGCCGACGGGGAGCCCGAACTGCACGTCGCTGGTCGCGATCACTCGGTCCGCGCCGGTCGCCACGTCGATCAGGACGAGCGGGGAGTCGTACCACGCCGACTCGCCGGGATCCTCGGACGCCACCGCGACGACGGCGTCGTCACCGCACCAGTCCGCCTCCCAGACGTTCAGTCCTTCCCGCGACAGCAGCCGAACCTCGCCGGTCGCGACGTCGACCACCCAGAGGCGTCTCCAGACCTGCCGGTCCTCCCAGGAGTCCACCGCCGGGACCCAGTCGGGCAGATCACGATCCGACTCCAGCGCGCCCGACCCGTCGGCACCCGCGCCGTCGGCATGCATCCCGGCCGTCCGGACGAGGATCCGGGACCCGTCCGGCGACCACGCGTGCTCCTCGATCGTGCCATCGATCTCCGGTAGCGCCTCGGCCTCGCCGAGGCCGCCGGCAGACAGGGAGAACAGCTGCATCCGGCCCTTCTCGCGCCGATCCGAGAGGAACGTGAGCGTGCTCCCCTCCGGCGACCACCTGGGGCCGGCATCGTGCTCGGGTCCCGAGGAGAGCTCTTTCGTGCCGGCCACCCCGCCCTCAGCGCCACCCGGCGCCGCCGCCAGGCAGATCCGGGTCTTCGCCGTCCCCTCGAGCTTCTCCCAGATGGACCCGGTGAACGCCACCCACCGCCCGTCGGGCGAGGGGCGCGGGTCCGATGGCTCGGTCACTCGACCGAATCCCGGCTCGTAGACCTTCCGGAAGTGCTCCTCGACCTCTTGGTACAGCGGCGACGTGCGCAGGTCCCTCTCCATGGGCACAGGATAGGCCGAGGAAGCGCCCATGCTCGAGCGGCTCCCCTCGAGTCCGGCGCCGAGAACAGGCGTGTCGCGGGCCGCCGGTACACTCGACCCGTGGGCTCCGAGAGACTCGTCATCCACGGCGCCCGTGAGCACAACCTCAAGAACGTCACGCTCGACCTGCCGCGTGACCAGCTGATCGTGTTCACGGGGCTGTCAGGCTCCGGGAAGTCGTCCTTGGCCTTCGACACGATCTACGCCGAGGGCCAACGGCGCTACGTCGAGTCCCTGTCGTCGTACGCCCGACAGTTCCTCGGGCAGATGGAGAAGCCCGACGTCGACTTCATCGAGGGGCTCTCCCCGGCGATCTCGATCGACCAGAAGTCCACGTCACGCAACCCGCGGTCCACGGTCGGTACGATCACGGAGGTCTACGACTACCTCCGCGTGCTCTTCGCGCGCATCGGACATCCCCATTGCTTCAACTGCGGCCGTCCGATCGGCCGGCAGACGCCCGACCAGATCGTGGATCAGGTGCTCCAGCTGCCCGAGGGCACCCGCTTCCAGGTCCTCGCTCCGGTGATCCGTGGTCGCAAGGGCGAGTACGAGAAGCACCTCCAGGAGCTCGCGCGCAAGGGCTTCCCTCGCGCGCGGATCGACGGCGAGGTCCGGGAGCTGTCGGAGCCGATCCGGCTCCCCAAGAACATCAAGCACACGATCGAGGTCGTCGTCGACCGTCTCGTCGCCAAGCAGGGTATCCGGCGGCGCGTCGCCGACAGCATCGAGACCGCGCTCGAGCTGGCGGAGGGGATCGCCTCGATCGCGGTGACCACCCACGAAGGTCATGAGGAGCTCCAGACGTTCTCGCAGAAGCTCGCCTGCACGTACTGCGGGCTGTCGTTCGACGAGCTGGCGCCACGCAACTTCTCGTTCAACTCGCCGTACGGAGCGTGTCCCACCTGCGACGGGCTCGGCACCCGGCTCGAGGTGGACGCCGATCTCGTGGTGCCCGATCCCACCCTCTCCATCAACGAAGGAGCGCTGGCGCCGTGGGCGAGCAACACCCTCGAGTACTGGTACCGGGTCCTCGAGGCGGTCGGCGAGACCCACGGCTTCTCGCTCGATACACCGTGGAAGAAGCTCCCCAAGCGGGCGCGAGACGTCGTGCTCTTCGGATCCGATGAGGAGATCTACGTCCGGTACAAGAACCGCTACGGGCGACAGCGCTCGTACTACACCGGCTACGAGGGCGTGCTCCCCAACATCGAACGGCGCCACATGGAGACGGACTCGGACGCCTCGCGCGAGAAGCTCGAGCAGTTCATGCGCGAGACCCCCTGCCGCTCGTGCAAGGGTGCACGGCTCCGTCCGGAGACGCTCGCGGTCACCGTCGACGGACTCCACATCTCCGCGCTCACCGACCTGTCGATCCGGAAGACGCTGTCCTTCCTCGAGTCGATGGCGCTGTCGGAGCGCGAAGAGATGATCGCCGAGCGGTTGCTGAAGGAGATCCGCGCCCGGCTCGGTTTCCTCGTCGACGTGGGTCTCGACTACCTGACGCTTTCCCGGCCGGCGGGCACGCTGGCGGGTGGGGAGGCGCAACGGATCCGCCTCGCGACCCAGATCGGCTCGGGCCTGGTCGGCGTGCTCTACATCCTCGACGAGCCGTCGATCGGTCTGCACCAGCGGGACAATCGCCGCTTGCTCGACACCTTGATCCGCCTCCGAGACCTCGGGAACACGCTGATCGTGGTCGAGCACGACGAGGCCACCATCATCGAGGCCGACCACATCGTGGACATCGGCCCGCTGGCGGGGGAGCACGGTGGACGGATCGTCTACTCGGGCGACCTGAAGGGACTGCTCGGCTCCGATGAGTCGCTCACGGGTGCGTACCTTTCCGGGAGACGGTCGATCCCCCTGCCGTCGTCACGGCGCACACCGAAGCGATGGCTCCGCCTCGAGGGCGTGCGGCAGCACAACCTGAAGGACATCACGGTGAAGATCCCGCTCGGTGTGATGGTGTGCGTGACCGGGGTGAGCGGGAGCGGCAAGTCCACCCTCGTCCAGGACGTCCTGCTCCGCGCGCTGATGCAGAAGGTGTATCGCTCGCGAGTGTTGCCGGGGAAGCACCGGCGGATGGTCGGGTGGGAAGACGTCGACAAGGTGATCGACATCGACCAGTCGCCCATCGGTCGCACGCCGCGGTCCAACCCGGCCACCTACACGGGGGTCTGGGACCACGTCCGCAAGCTGTTCGCCCAGGTCCCGGAGGCCCGACTCCGCGGCTACCAGCCCGGGCGCTTCTCGTTCAACGTCCGCGGGGGGCGGTGCGAGAACTGCGCCGGCGACGGCCAGATCAAGATCGAGATGCATTTCCTGCCGGACGTCTACGTGACGTGCGAGGTCTGCAAGGGCCGGCGGTACAACCGGGAGACGCTCGAGGTGAAGTACAAGGGTCGCACGGTCTCCGACGTCCTCGAGATGAGCGTCGACGAAGCGCTCGAGTTCTTCCAGAACATCCCGCCGATCAAGCGACACATGCAGACGCTGTCCGACGTCGGACTGGGCTACATCAAGCTCGGGCAGCCCGCCCCCACGCTGTCCGGAGGGGAGGCGCAGCGGATCAAGCTGTCGAGCGAGCTCCACAAGCGCGCCACCGGCAACACCGTCTACATCCTCGACGAGCCCACCACCGGCCTCCACTTCGAGGACATCAGGAAGCTGTTGCAGGTCCTCCAGCGATTGGTCGCCACCGGGAACACGGTGCTCGTGATCGAGCACAACCTGGACGTCGTGAAGACCGCGGACTGGCTGATCGACCTCGGTCCCGAAGGCGGCGACCAGGGCGGCCGCATCGTGGCCGAGGGACCCCCGGAGGCCATCGCGGCCAACGCGGAGTCCCACACGGGTCGGTTCCTCGAGGAGGTCCTGGGGGTCCTGCCGGTCGGCGTCGGCGCCTCCGCGTAAGGGTCTCAGAGCGGCAGTGGATGCTTGCTAGGATGCGGCCCGTCGTGTCGAGACCGTCTCCGCGTTCTCTTGCCCTGGCCCTGATCGTCCTCGCCACGGCATGCGGAAGCATCCCGCCGTCGGAGGTGCAGGCCCCAGAGGGACGGCAGTTCATCCCGATGGTCCCCGATTCCATCGACGACGTCGGGTTGGCGCCGTCGGTGGCTCTCGACTCGGAAGGACTCCCCACCATCTCCTACTTCGGCTTCCCGGCGCTGCTGGAAGAAGGGGAGATCCCGATCGCGCGCCCCGTGGGCTCGCCGTTCCTCACGACCGAGGACGGTGACGACGCCGGTGCGGTGTTGCTGACGAGCCTCAACCTCGACCAGATCTGGACCCGAGGCGCGATCGCCCAGCCGAGGGATACACCGACCGGCGTCCCCGTGCCGTTCGAGCCCGCCGCGGAGCCCTCGCTGGCCAGCCTGACGAAGGCGCGAGCCGCGGGCACCGACGTGGCGATCGCGGGCAGCGACGTCCACGCCGTCTGGACCACGGATCAAGGCGTCTGGTACGGGAGTGGCCCCGCGCCGTTCGAGATCGGCGCCGTGGAGGAGACCCCTGAGGCGGGCGCGCCCTCCGTCGTGGTCGACGGCGCCGGCGCACCGATCGTCGCCTACACGACCGCTGGGGCCCAGCCGGAAGTGCGGGTGGCCGAGCGGGTCGGCGAGAACTGGAGGGTCACCACGGTGGCCACCCTCTCCCGGTGCGGCGAGGGATGCCCGCCGGCAACGCAGCTCGCCCTCCTCGGCGGCGAACCGCTCCTGGTGACCGCCGACCCGCTCTCCGGCGAGGTGGTCGCGGCGTGGCGGCAGGGAGGAGCCTGGACGACCGAGGTGGCGGCCACCGACGCGACGGGCGGCGCGTCGGTCTCCACGGCGGGGGATACGGCCGCGATCGCCTACTACACGGAGACGGGGGTGGCGCTCGCGACCGGCCGTCCCGGGTCGTGGTCGGCCGGGGAGGTCGCCGCGCTCGCGACGGGCGAAGGGGAACGGTCCGCCGACGTGCCGACGGCTCCCAGCACGGGGGTCGCGATCGACCAGCAAGGGGCGGTCTGGGTCGCGTGGCAGGACGGCGAGGGCATCCATCTGGCATCGCAGGCTGACGGCGCGGTCGAGGAGGTCGAGCTCCCCGACACGAGCAGCGGGGTGAACCCGAGCCTGGCCATCACCGAGGACGGCTCATCGGTTTACGTTGCCTGGTACGACGCGGACGAGGGCGACCTCCGGCTCGGCGCGTACGGGGAGATCCCGGACCTGCTGATCGCCGCCCCGACACCGCTACCCAGCCCGGCCCCTGCGGAACCGGCAGGGGATTGCGGCGACGATGGCGAACCCGTGCTGGAGGTGACAGCCCCGACGACCGCTTTCGAGCCGACATGCCTCGTCGCGCCGGCAGACGAGGGATTCACGATCACCTTCAATAACGAAGACCAGGGCGTTGCCCATAACTTCGCCATCCGTCCAGACGCAGATGGGGAGGACATCGCTGCCACGGACCTGAAACCTGGCACGTACACGGACGAGCTGCCGGTCGATCCCCAGGAGGAAGGCGATCTCTACTTCCTCTGTGAGGCCCATCCTGATGTCATGTTCGGCACCCTGGCGATCGTGGCGGGCAGCGGCGGCGGGGGCGGCGGGAACGGCGGCGGAGGCTAGTCACGCCACGTTCCCAGCCGGGTCACCCGACGGCGCTACGATGAGTGGGTGAGCTTCACCAAGCCGGCATCGTCCACCATCCCGGACGCTCCCGGCGCCTACCTCTTCCGGGACGAGGACGGCAGGGTCGTCTACGTCGGGAAGGCCAGCTCGCTCCGGAAGCGGCTGGCGAACTATTGGTCCCGACCGCTCCATCCCCGCACCGAAGCCATGGTGGACGCGGCGGCGAGCGTCGAGTGGATCGTCGCCTCCGGCGAGGTCGACGCGCTGATGCTGGAGTTCAACCTGATCCAGCAGTACCTGCCCCGCTTCAACATCCGCTACCGCGACGACAAGTCGTATCCCTACCTCGCGCTCACGGTGGGGGAGACGTGGCCGCGCGCCCAGGTCCTCCGCGGGACCAAACGGAAGAAGGTCCGGTACTTCGGGCCGTACGGGCACGCCTGGGCGATCCGGGACACGCTGGACGCCCTGACGCGCGTGTTCCCCATCCGCACCTGCACGAACCATTTCTTCGACCAGCGCGCCCGCGCCGGGCGACCCTGCCTCTACTACGACATCGGCCGGTGCTCCGGCCCCTGCGTCCCGGCCACCACGGGGATCACGGAGGAGGCGTACCGACGCGACGTGGACGCGCTCGGCGACTTCCTCGCGGGGAACTCGAAGCCGGTGCTCAGGCGCCTCGAAGAGGAGATGGCCGAGGCGTCGGGGCGCGAGGAGTACGAGCAAGCGGCGCGGTTCCGCGACCAGCTGCAAGCGGCGCGCCGGGCGCTGGAGAGCCAGGAGATGGTCCTCGTCCAGCCCGAGAGCCTGGACGTCGTCGGCCTCGCCGAGGACGACCTCGAGGCCGCCTTCCAGGTGTTCACGGTTCGCGGCGGACGGGTCCTCGGCCGGAAGGGATGGATCGTCGATCGCGTGGAGGACCTCGATCGGCCCGAGCTCGTCGCGTCGTTCCTGCGGCAGCTCTATATGGAGCGGGAAGACGTGCCGCCGCGGATCCTGGTGCCGACGGAGCCGGCGGACCGGGAAGTGCTGGAGACCTGGCTCTCGGCCCGTCGTGGTTCCCACGTCACGATCGCCGTGCCGGCGCGCGGCGCCAAGCGGCGCCTGATGGAGGTCGTGGGGAGCAACGCGAGCGAGGCGTTCCATCGGCACAAGCTCCGGCGCGCCTCGGACTTCGGGGCGCGATCCCGGGCGTTGTCCGAGCTCGCCGATCAGCTCGGCCTCGAGCAGGCACCCCTCCGCATCGAGTGTTACGACATCTCCAACCTCGGGCCCAGTGACACGGTGGGATCCATGGTGGTCTTCGAGGACGGGCTCCCGAAGCGAGCCGACTACCGCCGTTTCGAGATCAAGGGTGTTCCCGGGCAGGACGATCTCGCGAGCATGGAGGAGATGCTCACGCGGCGGTTCTCGCGGCTGCTGAAAGAGAAGACGGAGCCGCCGGGGGGCCGGAGACGCTTCTCGTACCCACCGGCGCTCGTGGTGGTGGACGGCGGTCGCGGTCAGCTGAGCGTCGCGACGAGGGTCCTCGAGGACCTCGGCCTGCACATCCCGCACATCGGGCTCGCGAAGCGACTGGAGGAGATCTACTTCCCCGACCGCCCGGATCCGCTGTCGATCGCGCGCGGATCGGAGGCGCTCTTCGTGCTCCAGCACATCCGTGACGAGGCCCACCGCTTCGCGATCACGTACCACCGCCAACGGCGCGACCGTCGGGCCCTCTCCTCGCCGCTCGACGAGATCCCCGGCGTGGGGCCGTCCCGGAAGCGCGCGCTGATGAAGCGCTTCGGCTCCCTGACGAAGATCCGTCGGGCGGGAGCGGCCGAGCTCGCAACCACGCCGGGCGTGGGGCCCCGGCTCGCGGACGAGATCCATCGCCGGCTGCACGTGGTGTCGGTGACGGATCGTCGGGAGAGCGCCTGATGGCACGGGCCATGAAGCGATCGGCGCGGGAGGCCGCCGCTCCTGGGTTCCTCTTGATCACCGGGCTGTCGGGAGCCGGGCGCTCCGAGGCCGCGCGGAGCCTCGAGGACCTCGGGTACTTCGTCGTCGACAACCTGCCGCCGGCGCTCCTGCCGAAGATGGCCGAGCTGGCCGCGAGCCCGGGCGGTCCCGGACGGGTGGCGATCGTCGTGGACGCGCGCGGCGGCGTCTTCTTCGGCGAGCTGTCGAAGGCGCTCGAGGAGCTGCGGGAGCAACGGGTTCCATCCAGGATCGTCTTCCTCGACGCCTCGGACGAGGACCTCGTCAACCGGTACGAGGCGACCCGCCGGCGTCACCCGCTGGCTCCGGGTGACCGGGTGGGGGAGGGGATCCGCAAGGAGCGCCTGATGATGGAGAGCCTCCGGGCCGACGCCGACCTCGTGATCGACACCACCGGACTCACGCCGCACGACCTCCGCGACCGGATGCGGGAGACGTTCGCCGACACACCGCCCGAGGCCGGCCTGCTCGTCTCCATCGTGTCGTTCGGCTTCAAGTACGGGAGCCCGCGCGACGCCGATCTCGTGATGGATGTGCGGTTCCTCCCCAACCCGCACTGGGTCGAGGAGCTCCGTCCCCTTCCGGGCAGCAACGAGAAGGTGCGCGAGTACGTCGAGGGGCAGGAGCAGTACGGGTCCTTCATGAAGCGGCTCGAAGGCCTCCTGGACGTCGTCGTCCCCGGCTACGTGGACGAGGGGAAGTCGTATCTGACGATCGCGATCGGCTGCACCGGGGGGCGGCACCGCTCCGTCGTGGTCGCGGACGACCTCGCCGACTGGTTCCGCGAGCACGGACATCGCGTCTCCGTGAACCACCGCGACGTCGACCGCGACTGACGAGGTTCACTCCGCGGGGAAGGCCGCCTCGAGGGTCCCCAGGTGGTCCCCGCGATGGAGCGAGCGATCCACGAACCGTTCCCGACCCTCTGCGGCGAGCTCCTCTCGGACGTCATCAGCGACGTCCTCGACGAACGCATCGAGATCGGACGCGGCCGTCACGCACTCCTCGACGGCCACCCGAGGGGGATCGACATCCACTGGCGCAACGAGGCGTCGTTGATCCGATCCATCAGACCGCCGTCCACCGCCATCGGCGTCAGCTCGCCACGGGCGGCGGCCAGCCTCCAGCGCTCCAGCACGAAGCGGTCCCAGAAGGCGATGTCCGCGAAGAGCCCGGCGGCGGTCCAGGGCGGGTCGATCTCGGTCCTCAGCCTCGTCGTCGGCGAGCCTCGCGCCGAGCGCCGCCAAGCGGTCGGCGGACGCCCGGTTCCGTTCGTCCACGCCGTCGCCCATCGGCGCCACGCTACACGGACGGACAGCTCCCGAGGCCCCCTCGTAGGATGGAGTGACCGAGGCGCCAACGAGGCCCCGAGGAGGTTCTCCAACGATGAGCGTGAAGGTTGGCATCAACGGTTTCGGACGGATCGGCCGCAACTTCCTCCGCGCCGTCAGGGACACGGGCGCGGAGGTCGACCTCGTCGGCGTCAACGACATCACGGACGCGAAGACCCTGGCGCATCTGCTGAAGTACGACTCGGTCCTGGGGCGCCTGGACGCAGAGGTCGCCGTCTCGGACAACGGGCTCTCGATAGATGGTGACGAGCTTCGTGTGTTCGCCGAACGGGACCCCGCACAGCTCCCGTGGAAGGAGGTCGGCGCCGAGATCGTGATCGAGTCGACCGGTCTGTTCACCCACCGGGAGAAGGCCGCGGCGCACCTGGAAGCGGGTGCCCAGAAGGTCATCATCAGCGCCCCCGCCAAGGGTGAGGACATCACGATCGTGATGGGCGTGAACGACGATGTCTACGACGCGACCACGCATCACGTGATCTCGAACGCTTCCTGCACGACGAACTGCGTCGTGCCGCTCGCGAAGGTGCTCGAGGACTCCTTCGGGATCGACCGTGCTCTGATGACCACGGTCCACGCGTACACGAACGACCAGAACCTGCTCGACCTACCGCACAAGGACCTGCGACGGGCGCGCGCCGCCGCGATCAACATCGTCCCGGCGTCCACCGGGGCGGCGAAGGCGACATCGCTCGCGCTCCCACAGCTGAAGGGGAAGATGGACGGCATCGCGATGCGCGTGCCCGTGCCCGACGGGTCGATCACCGATCTCGTGGCGATCGTGAACCGCGACGTCACGGTGGAGGAGGTCAACGACGCGTATCGAGCCGCCTCCGAAACCGACCGGCTGCGGGGCAAGCTCGTCTACACCGAGGACCCGATCGTCTCGAGCGACATCGTCGGGTCGCCCGCCTCGTGCACCTTCGACTCCCTCTCGACGATGGCGATGGGGAACATGGTCAAGGTCATGGGCTGGTACGACAACGAGTGGGGGTACTCGAACCGCCTCGTCGATCTCGTGAACCTGGTCGCCTCGAAGCTCTAGTGGCACTCCGGACGCTCGACGACCTCGGCGACGTCGCCGGCTCCCGGGTGTTCGTCCGCGTCGACTTCAACGTCCCTCTCGACGGCGGCCGCATGGCGGACGATCTGCGGATCCGTGCCGCGATCCCCACCCTCCGCGAACTGCGCGAGCGGGGAGCGGCCCTCGTGGTGGCGTCCCACCTCGGACGTCCGGAGGGGGAGGCGCGGGACGACCTCCGGCTCGCGCCCGTCGCCGACCGGCTCGGGGAGCTGCTCGAGGTGGAGGTGATGGCGCTCGACGAGGTCGTCGGCGACGGCCCCGAGGCCGTCTGTGCCCACATCGAGCAGGGCGACGTGGTCCTCCTCGAGAACCTCCGCTTCGATCCGGGCGAGGAGGCGAACGACGTCCGCTTCGCAGGACGCCTCGCCGAGCTCGCCGACGCGTACGTGGACGACGCGTTCGGCGCCGCGCATCGGGCGCACGCGAGCGTCGTCGCGCTGCCCGACCTGATGCGAGCGTCGGGCCGGCCGACGGCGGCCGGACGGCTGCTGCAGCGTGAGGTCGAGGTCCTCGGCCGACTCCTCCGCGACCCCGACCGGCCGTACGTCGCCGTCCTCGGCGGCGCCAAGGTCTCGGACAAGCTCGGCGTGCTCGGCGCCCTGGCCGAGCGCGCCGACGCGCTGCTGATCGGCGGAGCGATGGCGTTCACGCTGATCGCGGCGGAGGGGGGCGAGATCGGCGACAGCTTGGTGGAGCGCGATCGCTTCGACGAGGTCCGTGCGGTCATGCGGGGGACGGGCGACGCCCTGATCGAGCTCCCGCAAGACGTCGTCGCCGCCACCGAGGCGAGCGCCGACGTCCGCCCGCAGACCGTGCCGGCGCGCGAGATCCCGCACGGCCTCAGAGGACTCGACATCGGACCCCGGACCGTGGAGGAGTTCACCCGGATCCTCGCCGACGCCAATACGATCCTGTGGAACGGTCCGATGGGCGTCTTCGAGCTCGAGCCGTTCTCGGCGGGCACCCGGGGTGTCGCCGTGGCGATCGCGGGCGCGGCCGCGTTCTCGGTGGTCGGCGGCGGGGACTCCTTGCTCGCGGTCAAGCGGGAGGGGCTCGAGGATTCGTTCGACCACCTGTCCACCGGCGGCGGCGCCTCGCTCGAGTTCCTCGAGGGGGCACCGCTCCCCGGCATCGCGGTCCTGGAGGATTGACGTGGCCGAGCGGACGCCGATGATCGCCGCGAACTGGAAGATGCACAAGACGCACCTCGAGGCGATCCAGGCCGTGCAGAAGCTCTCGTACCTGCTCGACCGGAAGGACGCCGAGCGCGTGGAGGTGGTGATCTGCCCCGCGTTCACCGCCCTCCGTTCCGTCCAAACTCTGATCGACTCCGATCGCTTGCCCTACGGGTTGGGCGCGCAGGACATCCATCCCGAGGACGAGGGCGCGTTCACCGGGGCGGTGGCGGGGCCGATGCTCGCGGCGCTCGATGTCGGCTACGTCATCGTCGGGCATTCCGAGCGCCGCCAACTCTTCGGCGAGGACGACGCGACGGTCAACCGGAAGGTGAAGGCCGTGATCCGCAACGGGATGGCGCCGATCGTCTGCGTGGGGGAGTCGCTCGAGGAGCGAGAGTCGGGCGGCACCGAGACGAAGGTGACCGAGCAGGTCCAGCGGGCCTTCGTCGGGATCGACGCGGCGGCCGCCGCCGGGTCCGTAGTCGCCTACGAGCCGATCTGGGCGATCGGGACGGGACGGAACGCGGAACCCACCGACGCGGGACAGGTCGTGGAGGTGATCCGGGCCACCCTCGCGGACCGCGTGTCCACGGAGCTCGCCGATGCGGCTCGTGTCCTGTACGGAGGCAGCGTCAAGCCGGGCAACATCCGGGAGTTCATGGCCCACCCCGAGATCGACGGGGCGTTGGTCGGGGGCGCGAGCCTCGACCCGGAAAGCCTGGCCCTGATCGCCCGGTACCGGTGAAGCGCTTTCGCTTCCTTGCCCATCAAAGCCGCCGCGGGGGTGCCCCTCAGAGGGTTGCTGGATTGCGGGTCCCTTGCAACCTCTCTAGTATCGGTTCCCGGGCATGAGTCGATCCGACACGGACACCGACGTATCCCAGGCGGAACAGCGCGAAGCTGCCGAGCGCACCGACCTGGAGGCCGCCGCGCCGTCGGCCGAGACCCCGGCCTCGATCATCGGCCGGAGTCCCTGGGAGATCTTCTGGAGTCACTTCCGCCAGGACAAGTTCGCCCTGATGGGGCTCGTGATCATCGGGCTGATGATCCTGATGGCGGTCTTCGCACCGCTGGTGGCCAGCTGGTCCGGGCACGAACCGAACCAGGTCAATCTGGAGGCGCTCGACGAGTTCGGCCTCCCGTCGGCGCCCACCTGGTGGCCCGGCCCGGAGGCGAAGGCCCCTCCCAAGTACTTCCTGGGGGTCGACGACACCGGACGTGACCTCTTCGTGCGGATCGCGTACGGCGCACGCACGTCTCTCACGGTCGCGTTCTTCGCGACGGGCATCGCGGTCGTGATCGGTGTCCTGCTTGGTCTGACGTCGGGCTTCTACCGGGGCAAGATCGACACGGTCATCTCGCGCGCCACCGACGTCGTGCTCGCGTTGCCGATCCTGCTCCTGGCGCTCGGGATCGCCTCCGCGTGCGGCGCGAACCAGGAGGGCTGCTTCTGGGGCTTCATCAAACCGGGGTTGCGACCGGTGATCTTGATCATCGGGCTGTTCGGATGGCCGTACATCGCTCGCATCGTCCGCGGCCAGGTGCTGTCGATCCGTGAGAAGGAGTTCGTGGAGGCCTCCCGCTCGCTGGGAGCCTCCAACCGGCGCATCATCCTCCGCGAGATCCTCCCGAACGTGACCGCGCCGATCATCGTCTACACCACGCTGATCATCCCGAGCAACATCCTGTTCGAGGCCGGACTCTCGTTCCTCGGCGTGGGGGTCCCGGACGGGACACCGTCCTGGGGAGCCATGCTCGCCGACGCGGGCACGGCCTTCCGATTTGCTCCCTGGCTGATGATCTTCCCGGGCCTCGCCCTGTTCCTCACGACGCTGGCCTTCAACCTCGTGGGGGACGGCCTCCGAGACGCACTCGATCCTCGGAAGGCCGTCTGAGCGTATCGACAGGGGGAACCCGGTTCGAAAGGAGGACGACCTCGAGCACGGAGCACCATTGATCGTTGTATCTGCACCATGAGAAGGGGGGTAGCTTTGAAACGAGTACTCAGATTGATCGCCGTCGTGACGGTCCTCGGGATCGTCGCCGCCCCGGGCGGGGGCGCCGATACAGGGGCATGGGCCAACGACCCGCCCACCCCCCCAGCGAACCTCGCCGGAGGCACACTGACCATGGCGATGCTCGCCGACGTCACCGCGGCGTTCGACCCACAGAAGGAGTACTACTCCGTCACGTGGGAGTACTACCGCTGCTGTCTGCTCCGGAACCTGATGTCCTATGAGGGCGTCCCGACGGACGAGGGCGGCGCTGACATCCACCCGGACCTCGCTGCCGGCGAACCGGAGCAGTCCTCGGACGGACTGACCTGGACCTACACGATCAAGCCCGGCATCCACTACGCGCCTCCGAAGGAGGACGTGGAGATCACGGCGCCTGACTTCATCCGAGCACTCGAGCGGACGGCGAACCCCGATGCGAACGTCGGCGGGTACTCCTTCTACTACTCGGTGATCGAGGGCTTCGACGACTTCGCCGCGGGCGACGCCGAAGAGATCTCCGGGCTGAACGCCGTTGACGACCACACGCTCGAGATCACCACGACCTCACCGGTCGGTGACATGAGCTACCGGCTCGCCATGGGCACCGCAGCGCCGATCCCGCCCGACGACGAGGGGGAGCGGATGGGTGTCGCCGAGGGGCACGACCGGAACTACGGCCGCTTCCTCGTGGCGACGGGCCCGTACATGTTCGAGGGGTCCGAGACGATGGACTTCTCGGCGGACCCGAAGGACCAGACCGAGGCCCCGGGCTACGTCCCGGGTCGCCAGATCGTCCTGGTCCGCAACCCGTCCTACGATCCTGCGACGGACGGACTGCGAGACGCCTACCCGGACCGGATCGAGGTTCGGATCGGCGGCGACAACGACGACCTGTACAACCAGGTCGCGTCGGGGACCCTCGACTTCGTGGTCGATGGCGTCGTGCCCGCGGAGAAGATCCGCGAGTACCAGACGGACCCCGCGCTGCAGGACAAGATCAACATCTACGCATCAGACGCGATCCGGTACGTGTCCTTCAACCTGGCGGTACCTCCCTTCGACGACGTCCACGTCCGCAAGGCGGTCAGCTGGGCGTTCGACAAGCAGGGGTTCCGGCAGTTGCGGGGTGGTCCCTCGGTCGGTGAGATCGCGGGACACATCATGGTCAACAGCCTCGAGAACAACCTCCTGGCCGACTATGACCCGTACCAGACCACGAACGCGTCCGGTGACCCCGAGAAGGCCAAGGAGGAGATGGCCCTGTCCGCGTACGACTCGGACGGGGACGGGGTCTGTGATGATCCGGTATGCCAGGACATCCTCACGATCACCGACCGCGAGGATCCGTACCCGGATCAGATGGCCCTCCTGAAGCAGTTCCTCGAGCCGCTCGGGATGACGCTCGATGACAAGCAGCTGGAGCGCGGCACGATGTACAACCAGTGCAACGATGCGAACTCGCATCACGCGCTCTGCGCCGGCCCCGGTTGGGGGAAGGACTACGCCGACGGTGTCACGTTCGGCGAGCCCCTGTTCACCTCCGCGGGTCTGTGGGAGAGCTGCTGCAACTACTCGCTCCTGGGAGCCTCGCCCGAGCAGCTGACCGAGTGGGGCTACGACGTGACGGAGGTTCCGTCGGTGGACGACATGGAGGACGAGTGCGCAGCGTTGGAGCCGGGTGACGAACGGTTCCAGTGCTGGGCGGAGTTCGACCGACACCTGATGGAAGAGGTCGTGCCGATGGTGCCGTACCTGTTCGACAACAGCGTCGACATCCTCTCGGAGAACATCGTCAACTACTCGTTCGACCAGTTCGCTGGTCTGGCGGCGTTCGACTCGATGGCCGTGCCCGGCAACACCGGATAGCAGCTGATCCAGACGGTCGAGGGGGTCGCGCGAGCGGCCCCCTCACCGTTCCGTCCGAGGCTCCCGCGAGGGGGCCGGAGGGAGGAGCAGACGGATGGGCCGATACCTGATCCGGAGAGCCCTCTTCATGATCCTCGTGATCATCATCGTCTCGCTCCTCACGTTCCTCATCTTCGTGAAGCTCCCGGCCGGGGACCCGGCCCGCCGGGCGGTCGGCCGCACCACCACGCCCCAGCAGATCGAGAACGCGCGCAGGGCGTTCGGTCTCGACAAGCCCCTCTACATCCAGTACTGGCGGTTCCTCCGGGGGTTCATCCCGTGGCCGCCGGGCGATCCCGTGCTCATGCTGGCCGGCCACCCCCCGCGGAGCCACGAGGGGCTCTGGCTCAACGAGGACGTCTACTACTCCTACGACGGCTTCGTCCCCGTGCGGGAAGAGCTGGCCCGGCGGATCCCCATCACCGGGACCCTCGCGATCGGGGCGGCCGTGATCTGGCTGCTCCTCGGCATCCCGATCGGCATCCTGTCCGGCGTTCGGCGAAGATCCGTCGCCGACCGCGCCGCCATGATCTTCGCGATCATCGGCGTCTCGATGCCGATCTTCTGGCTCGCGCAGCTCCTCCTGTACGCGTTCTGGTTCAAGCTCGAGCTGTTACCCGAATCCGGGATCCCGATCGGGTACAGCGGCTGGGGAGGAGCGATGCGCGCCGCCCTCGAGGGCCGGTTCATCCTCCCTTGGGTCTCCCTCGCGTACATCAACGCGGCCTTCTACGCCCGCATGGTGCGCGGGAACCTGATCGAGACGATGAACGAGGACTACATCCGGACGGCCCGGGCCAAGGGCCTGTCCGAGCGCCGCGTGATCTACAAGCACGGCCTCCGAGGGGCCCTCACGCCGGTCGTGACGATGCTCGGCCTCGACATCGGTCTCCTGCTCGGCGGCGCCTTCATCACCGAGACGGTCTTCGGGCTCCCGGGGATCGGGCAGAAGGCCGTCCAGGCGATCGGCACGAACGACTTCCCGACCGTGATGGGCGTCACGATCCTCGGTGCGTTCATCATCGCGGTCGCGAACCTGGTGGTCGACGTCGCGTACGCATTCGTGGACCCGAGGGTGAGGTACACGTAGTGGCGCAGCCACTGCTCGAAGTGAAGGACCTGAAGGTTCATTTCCCGACCGACGACGGCCTCGTCAAGGCCGTGGACGGAGTGAGCTACTCACTCGCGGCCGGGGAGACGCTGGGGATCGTCGGGGAGTCTGGCTCGGGCAAGAGCGTGAGCTCCCTCACGGTGATGGGCCTGATCAACCCCAAGCAGGCGACCATCTCCGGCGAGGTCTTCTTCCAGGGTCAGGACCTCCTGAAGCTTCCGAAGGACGAGATGCGCACGATCCGGGGTGAGAAGATCTCGATGATCTTCCAGGACCCGATGACGTCGCTCCATCCGTTCTACAAGGTCGGCTATCAGATCGCCGAAGCGATCCTCGAGCACCAGGACATCTCGAACAAGGAGGCGCTCGACCAGGCCATCGAGATGCTCGCGCGCGTGAACATCCCGCATCCGAAGGACCGCGCCGATCAGTACCCGCACGAGTTCTCGGGCGGCATGCGCCAGCGGGCGATGATCGCGATGGCGCTGTCCCTCAACCCCGACGTCCTGATCGCCGACGAGCCCACCACGGCCCTCGACGTGACGGTGCAGGCGCAGATCCTCGATCTCATCGATCGCCTGAAGTCCGAGTTCAACGCCGCGGTCGTGATCATCACGCACGACCTGGGTGTGGTCGCGGAGCACTGCGACAACATCATGGTGATGTACGCGGGCAAGGCGGCCGAGTTCGGCGACACCGACGACATCTACTACAAGCCGCTCCATCCGTACACGTGGGGGCTGCTGAGCTCGATCCCGCGGCTCGACGAGGAGCAGCAGGAACGGCTGAGCCCGATCCGCGGGCTGCCGCCGTCGCTGATCCAGGTCCCGCCCGGGTGCGCGTTCCATCCGCGCTGCCCGTACCGATTCGAACCCTGCGATCGCGACGTCCCGGACCTCCTCCCGGTGGACGGTCATCACGCGGCCGCGTGCCACCTCAGTCTCGCGGACAAGGAACGGATCCGCGACCAGGAGATCCTCGCTCGCCGATGAGTGTCCAGGCGCAGCCCGTCCCCGCGCAGCCACCGGCTCCCTCCGGTGAGCCGCTGGTGAAGATCGAGGGGATCAAGAAGTACTTCCCGATCACGCAGGGCATCCTCTTCCAGCATCACGTCGGCAACGTCCATGCCGTCGACGGCGTGGACCTCGAGATCCTCCCGGGACAGACCGTCGGCCTCGTCGGCGAGACCGGGTGCGGCAAATCCACCCTGGCGCGCGTCGTGATGCGCCTCTACGAGGCGACGGAAGGAACGATCTGGTTCCAGGGACAGGACATCACCCATCTCAAGGGCAAGGAGCTCCAGGAGCTCCGCGAAGACATGCAGATGGTGTTCCAGGATCCGTACGCCTCGCTGAACCCCAGGAAGACCGTCGGCACGATCGTCTCGGAGCCGTTCCGTCTGCACCAGACCGTGCCGAAGAACCGGATCAAGTCCGAGGTCCAGCAGCTGATGGAGCTCGTCGGGCTCAACCCCGAGCACTACAACCGCTACCCGCACGAGTTCTCCGGCGGCCAGCGACAGCGGATCGGAGTGGCGCGATCCCTCGCGCTCCGCCCGAAGCTGATCGTGTGCGACGAGCCCGTTTCCGCGCTCGACGTCTCGATCCAGGCCCAGATCCTCAACCTGCTCGGCGATCTGCAGGACGAGTTCAACCTGACCTACCTCTTCATCGCCCACGACCTCTCCGTCGTCAAGCACGTTTCGGACCGCGTGGCCGTGATGTACCTCGGCAAGATCGTCGAGATGGCCGAGGGCGCGGCGCTCTATAAGACCCCGAAGCACCCCTACTCGGGAGCCCTCCTCTCGGCCGTGCCGATGGCTGACCCCGAGCTGGCGCGACAGAAGCGGCGGATCATCCTCCAGGGAGACGTGCCGTCGCCGATCGATCCGCCGTCGGGATGCCGGTTCCACCCTCGGTGTCCGCAGTCCCGGGCGATCGCGAAAGCCGAGGGGATCGACGGACCGCACCCCCGCTGCGTCCAGGAGGAGCCGGAGCTGACGGACCAGGGCGCCAGCCAGGTCGCCGCCTGCCACTTCCCGTTGGAGGGAAGTATCATCCAGGGCGGCGACGCGGAAGCACGCTTCGAAGACGGCGTCGCTGAGATGCAGGAGGGGTCGTCCGGCAACGAGGACACCCCACAGGACGGACCGTAGGCCGCGAGTTCGCAGGCTCACCGCGCCGGGAGGAACGTGTCGTGCTGAACGCAGTCGTGATCGTGATCGACATCATCGCCTCACTGTTCCTGATCCTGTCGATCCTCTTGCACTCCGGGAAGGGGAGCGGGATGTCGGAGCTCTTCGGCGGATCGTCCACCCTCGCCGGCGGGACGGCCCTCGAGCGGACCCTCGACCGGGTGACCGTCGTCACGGCGATCGTGTGGGGCCTCTGCACGTTCTGGCTCTCCTGGAAGTGGACCCCCTAGGGCTTGGTAGCATCCACCGCGGACCTCGTCGGAGTGGCGGAACTTGGTAGACGCGCTAGGTTGAGGGCCTAGTCCCCTTCACAGGGGGTGGGGGTTCAAATCCCCCCTCCGACAC
>CBHFMJ010000002.1:0-33367 GCA_965994715.1 uncultured bacterium
AGCCTGCGCTTCTGTGCCTGGAACTCCTCCTCCGTGAGGACGCCGCGCGCTCGGAGGTCGGCGAGCCGCTCCGGCTCCGAGGTGGACGAGTGCGATGACCCGCCGTCGCTGCCGCGCATCATGCGCTGTTGGTTCAGCTCTCCCTGGTGATAGATCGTCTTCTGGACCTCTTCGGGCTGGCGGATGTGATCGAACACCTGGCGGCCCGCCTCGGACGCTGACTGCACCACGAGCGTCCCGGCCCCGATGATGCGGTCGATGACGCCCTGCTCGAACCGCACGTCGTTGATCGCCTCCAGCGGCACCTCCATCGAATACTTCGCGATGAAGCCCCGCCGATGGATGATCCGGTCGCTCGTGACCACGAAGTGGGACGTGAGCCAGTCCACCAGCTTGCGGACCGGGAACGCGAGCAGGAACAGTCCCCCCGCGATCCCCACCACGGTGTCGAGGATGTTCTCGTCGAACGCGTCGTAGAGGACGAGCATGACCGCGAAGGTCGCGAGCGTCGCGATCGCGGGCATGATCAAAGCGATCCAATGCGGGCGGAGGTCCATGATCAGTTCCTCGCCCGCGATCAGCAACCGGGTCGGGAACGCCATGCGCGGAACCTAGCGCGAGGGGCGCCGGCCTCGCAAGCCGGGCATCCGTCAGCCCCGTGCGACGTCGAGGTGCCCGATCTCCCCGAAGGCCACTCGCGCGGGACCGACATCGGTGTCGATGAGCAGCGCGCCCGTGTCGTCGATGTCGACGGCCATCCCACGAGCAACGTCGCCGTCGACGGTGGTGGCCTCGACGCGGCGACCGAGGGTCTGGGAGACGGCCCGCCACCGGCGCGCGATCTCGTCGGCGGACGACCCGATCATCGACGAGCATCGACGGAGGAAGCTCGCGAGGAGGGCCTCCTCGTCCACGTTCCCGATCGCCCCCGCCCCCGGGACGCCTTCGGGCACGTCGATGTTCACGCCGATCCCCACGACGACGTGAACGATGGCCTCGGCGGAGACCTGCGCTTCACCGAGGATCCCCCCGATCTTCGTGTCGCCGGCCATGAGGTCGTTGGGCCATTTGCATCGGATCTCCACGCCCGCGATCTCAGAGATCGCTTCCGCCATCGCCGCCCCCGCGGAGAGCGACACGAGTCCGACCCGGTCCGGCGGCCAGTCGGGTCTGAGCACGAGGCTGCACAGCAGCGCCGATCCGGGTCGGTCCCGCCAGACGCGTCCGCGCCGGCCTCGGCCGGCCGTCTGATGCGAGGCGGCCACGAGCGTCCAGGACGGCGCCTCCTCGGCCGCCAGTACCAGCGCCGTCGCGTTCGTCGACTCGGTCACGTCGTCCCAGCGGACGGGCGCCGACAGACCCGCCGCGGCGAGCGCCCGCTCGAGCGCCTGTTCGCCTAACACGTGTCCACCGACCTCGACGCTATATCGTGGCGCCACATGGCGCGGAAGCAGAAGCTCCTGATCGCCAACCGTGGAGAGATCGCGATCCGGATCGCTCGGACGTGTCGCGACCTCGGCATCGCCACGGTGGCCGTCTATTCCGACGCCGACCATGACGCCCTCCATGTCGAGATCGCCGACGAGTCCTTCCGGATCGGACCGGGACTGGCATCCTCGTCCTATCTCGCGATCGATCGGGTCATGGAGGTCGCCGTGAAGTCGAGGGCGACGCTCGTGCATCCCGGGTACGGCTTCCTCGCGGAACGGGCGGCGTTCGCGGAGGCGGTCGAGGAGGCTGGGCTCGCGTTCGTCGGCCCGCCCTCGCAGGTGATCGCGACGATGGGCGACAAGGCCGCGGCCCGGCGCGTCGCCGACGCGGCGGGCATGCCCATCGTGCCGGGGACGCGCGAACCGGTGGACCTCGCGCAGGCGAAGAAGCAGGCCGCCCGGATCGGGTTCCCGCTCATGGTGAAGGCGGCGTTCGGCGGGGGCGGCAAGGGCATGCACGTCGTGCGCGACGCCGACCATCTGGAGGAGTCCCTCAAGCGCGCGGCGCGTGAGGCGAAGTCGTATTTCGGACGACCCGAGGTGTTCCTCGAGCGCTACGTCGACCGGGCCCATCACGTCGAGGCCCAGATCGTGGCCGATGCCCACGGGAACGTGTTCTTCCTCGGCGAACGCGACTGCTCCGTGCAGCGCCGTCACCAGAAGCTGATCGAGGAGACGCCGTCTCCGCGGTTCGACGAGAGGATCCGTGAGCGCTTCGCCGAGGCGACGACGACCCTGGCGAGGGAGGCCGGCTACGTGAACGCCGGCACGGTCGAGTGCGTGATGGACGAGGACGGGGACTTCTACTTCCTGGAGATGAACACCCGGCTCCAGGTCGAGCACACGGTGACGGAGATGGTGACGGGCCTCGATCTCGTGGCGCTCCAGATCCGCGTGGCGCTCGGCGAGGAGCTGGCGCTGGACCCCGCTCCGCGCGGGGTCTCGATCCAGTGCCGCATCAACGCCGAGGACCCCGGCAGGAACTTCCTGCCCGGCCCGGGCCGGGTCACCAGGTACCGGGAACCGGCGGGCCCCTTCGTGCGGGTCGATTCCGGCATCGAGCAAGGCCGAGAGATCCCCGGCGACTACGACTCGATGTTCGCCAAGCTGATCGTATCTGGGCACGACCGTGAGACGGCCCGGATCCGGATGCTCCGGGCGCTCGACGAGTTCCGGGTGGAGGGCGTGCCCACCACGATCCCCGTGCACCGGTGGATCCTCGAGTCGAAGGAGTTCCGAGCCTCCAGGCACACGACCACGTGGCTGGAACGCGCACTCGCCGACGCGGAGCTGCCGGCGCACCCGGATCTCGCCCCGTCCGGCGCCCCTCCCAACCGGCCCGCGGACATCCTGGTCGAGGTGGATGGCCGCCGCGTCCCGGTCCGGATCTTCGACGAGCGGAGGGAGCCCGCACCGCGACCCCCGGTGACCCCGGACGCGCACCACGGCGAGCACGTCCACGGCGAGATCCTCGCCCCGATGCAGGGCACGATCGTGAAGGTCCTCGTCGAGAAGGGCCAGGAGGTCCGCCCCGGCGACGTGATCTGCATCCTCGAGGCGATGAAGATGGAGAACCACGTCCCGTCGACGCGGGACGGCGAGGTCACCGACCTCCCGATCCACGCCGGGCAGGTCGTGGAGACCGGGCAGGTCCTCGCCGTGATCGACTAGGGCGACGCCCCCAGGCGTCGCGACCGACGATCCGGAACCCGGAGTCCTTCACCTTGTAGGTGCGGTTGATCGACACGAGGAGCGCCGTGAGGGACTCGGCGACCCGGGCCATCTCGAGGCGGCCGCAATCCACCCATCGCATGCCGGGGATGCCGTCGATCAGCGAGCCGACGCGCGCCTTCGCGTCCGCGTCGTCGGCGCACAGCAGCACGTCGCTGTCGACCTCCTGCTCGAGGGCCTGGAGGGCCTCGGCCGCGATCGTGTGGAGGCCGGCGACCACGCGGGGTCCGCTGCCGAGGATCGCCTGGGCCTGTTCGGCCGTCGACCCGTGCCAGGGGCGGAGCACCTGCCAGGGCCGCCCGCCGACCGCCGTGGCGAGGGGGCTGGTGGCATCGAGGATCACGGCGCCGGGGGCGACGGCGTCTCTGATCGATCGGGAGATCTCGGCCTGACCTTCGTCCGGGACGGTGACCACGACGACGCCGTCGCCCCCGGCGCCGGCCGCCGCCGTGGCGTTGTCGGTGCCCTCCAGCGCGGTCCCGACGCGCTCGGCGGCCTTCGCCGCCGTCTCGGCACCGCGCCCGGCATCCCGGGACCCGATCGTCACATGGTGACCGGCCGCGGCCGCGCGCATCGCCACACCGAGTCCCTCCGCGCCCGTCCCACCGATCACCGCCACGTCCACGATGCGCAGCCTAGTAGGTGGGGCGATACTCCCCGAAGACGCGACGGAGCGCGTCGGACACCTCGCCCAACGTCGATCGCAGACGGAGCGCCTCACGCATCGGCGGGAGGAGGTTGCCCGTCCCGCGCGCCGTCTCCTCCACCTCGAGGAGCGCGGCATCGACGGCCGGCTGATCCCGGGAGGCGCGGAGCTCGCGGAGTCGTTCCATCTGCTGCGCCGTCTCTTCGGCCGAGATCCGCTGGAGCTCGACGGCTCTGGCATCGGCGTCGACGAATCGGTTCACTCCCACCACGATCCGATCGCCCGCCTCGATCCCTCGTTGGATCCGGAACGCTGCCTCGTGGATCTCGTCCTGGTAGTAGCCCGCCTCGATCGCGGAGACGGCGCCCCCCATCGCGTCGATCGTCGCCACGATCTCGGTCGCGATCCGTTCCAGCTCGTCGGTGAGCGCCTCCACGTAGTACGAGCCGCCGAGCGGGTCGACCGTCTCGGCCACGCCCGTCTCGAAGCCGAGGACCTGTTGGGTCCGGAGCGCGATCTTCACCGCCTGCTCCGTGGGGAGCGCGAGCGCCTCGTCGAACGAGTTGGTGTGGAGCGACTGGGTCCCGCCGAGCACCGCCGCCATCGCTTCCAGCGCCGTGCGCACGATGTTGTTCTCTGGCTGCTGCGCGGTGAGCGTGGCACCGCCGGTCTGCGTGTGGAAGCGCAGGGTCAGCGACCGTGGGTCCGTCGCCCCGAAGCGATCCCGCATGATCGCGGCCCACATCCGTCGCGCGGCGCGGAACTTCGCGATCTCCTCGAAGAAGTGCATGTGGCAGGCGAAGAAGAAGGAGAGGCGCGGCGCCACATCGTCCACGGCGAGGCCGGCATCGACGGCCGCCCGCACGTAGGCGATGCCGTTCGCCAGCGTGAACGCGATCTCCTGCGCGGCCGTCGCCCCGGCCTCGCGCATGTGGTACCCGCTGATCGAGATCGTGTTCCAGCGCGGGATCCGCTCCCCCGCGTACGCGAACAGATCCGTGATCAGACGCATCGACGAGTGCGGCGGGTAGACGTACGTCCCGCGTGCCGCGTATTCCTTCAGCAGGTCGTTCTGGACGGTACCGGAGAGGGTGGCGGGGTCGAGGCCCTGCTCCTCCGCCACGAGCTCGTAGAGGAGGAGGAGGATCGGGGCGGTGGCGTTGATCGTCATCGAGGTGGACACCTGATCCAGCGGGATCCCCGCGAGGAGCCGCCCCATGTCCTCGATCGAATCGATCGCGACGCCCGTCTTGCCGACCTCTCCCTCGGCACGGGGGTGATCGGAGTCCAGCCCCATCTGCGTCGGGAGGTCGAAGGCCACGGAGAGACCGGTCTGACCGTGGTCGAGGAGGTAGCGGAAGCGCCGGTTCGTCTCGTCCGCCGACCCCATCCCGGCGTACTGGCGCATCGTCCACAACCGCCCGCGGTACATGTCGGGGTAGACGCCGCGGGTGAACGGGAACGAGCCGGGCTCCCCGATGCGGTCGGCGGCCGCCTCGCCCCGGTCCGGCTCGTAGAGCGGCTCGATCCCGATACCGGAGTCCGTCGTGCGAGAGGACGGGTCTTCGCCCATGGCGCCACGGAGCCTATCGCCGGTGGGCGTGGGACGGGTCGGTCGGCCTCCCCGTCCACGCGAGGGTCGAGCGGTCGACACGACGATCGCGACGACGGTAGCGTTCCCAGCCCATGGACATCGTCGACCCCCGGATCGAGCGCTACATGGAGGATCGACTCCGGCGCTTCGACGAGCCCGTGCTCCTAGAGATGGAAGCCTACGCCGAGGAGCACGGGTTCCCGATCGTGGGCCGCAACGTCGGGGTCACGCTCGAGGTCCTCGCCCGCTCGGCGGGCGCTCGGCGGATCATGGAGCTCGGTTCCGGCTTCGGCTACTCCGCCTACTGGCACGCGCGCGCGGTCGGTGCGGACGGAGAGGTGCACCTCACCGACGGCGACCGCGACAACGAGGCGCGGGCAGCGGGCTACCTCGAGCGGGCGGGGCTCGCCGCCCGGATCCGGTTCCATGTAGGCGACGCGGTGCGGGAGTTCGCGGCGCTGCAGGGCGACTTCGACGTGATCTTCACCGACATCGACAAGCACGGATATCCGGCGGCATGGCGGGCCGTGAGCGACCGGATCCGTCCCGGCGGGCTGTACGTGTGCGACAACGTCCTCTGGTACGGGCGTGTGGCCGTGGACGACCCGGACGACCGCCGGCCGGGATGGACCGAGGCCGTCCTGGAGCACAATCGGCTGATCGCGGAGGACGAGCGCTACCTCTCGACGATCGTCCCCACGCGCGACGGTGTCCTGGTCGCGACCCGCGTCGGGTGACATCCACGGCTGGCGGCACCGCGGCGGGCCGACGATAAGCTGAGCCTCGGTGAGCACGGAGACCAAACGGAAGGGCCAGTTCGGCCCGCTCTACAAGGGGCACGAGGGCCAGTACAGCTGGCTCCTTCACCGGGTGAGCGGCCTCGCGATCATCCTCTTCCTGTTCGCCCACGTCGTGGACACCGCGGTGGTCGGCTGGGGGCCGGACGCCTACAACCGGGTGGCCTCCGTGTACCACAACCCGTTCATCCGGATGCTGGAGCTCGGGCTCGTTGCGGCTGTCTTGTATCACTCCTTCAACGGCGTGAAGATCATGCTGATCGATTTCTTCCCGGGACTGACGCGCCACATCCGGTTCCTGGACATCGCGACCGCCCTCCTGTTCGTCGGATCGATGATCCCCATCACGTGGATCATGGGCTCGGCCATCATCGAGCTCCTCGTGGAGGGCTGACGCGTGTCCACGACAGCGGAGGCTCGCCCCGAAGCACCGCTCCCCCAGGGGAAGCCCGTGGGTGCCGGACGAGGCCGCCCGGTCGGCGGCTTCGAGCTCTGGGCCTGGCTCTTCATGCGGCTCTCCGGCCTGGTCCTGCTCTTCCTCGCGGTCGGGCACGTCCTGATCATGCACGTCTTCGAAGAGGGGGTGGACCGCGTCGATTTCGCCTTCATCCAGCTCCGGTGGGCGAGCCTCTTCTGGAAGACCTGGGACTGGCTGATGTTGGTGCTCGCCCTGCTTCACGGCGTGAACGGACTCCGGATGATCCTGCTCGACTCCGTGCGGCCGGCGGGCGCTCGGCGGGCGATCAACGGGTTCTTCGTCGTCCTCGGCGCGGCCCTGATGGCGCTGGGCACGATCATCGTCGTCACCTTCGATCCCTCGAAGTGGCCGGCGTCGTGACGATCACCCACACGTACGACGCCGTGATCGTGGGGGCCGGCGGGGCCGGTCTTCGCGCCGCGATCGAAGCCTCCGGCCGGGTCGAGACGGCGGTGATCTCCAAGCTCTACCCCACCCGATCGCACACGGGCGCGGCCCAGGGGGGCGTCTGCGCCGCCCTTGGCAACGTGGAGGAGGACTACCCGGAGTGGCACGCGTTCGACACCGTGAAGGGAGGCGACTACCTCGTGGATCAGCCGGCGGCACAGATCCTCACGGAGGAGGCCGTCGGCGCGATCTACGAGCTCGAGCGGTGGGGCCTCCCCTTCAACCGGACCCCGGAGGGACTGATCGACCAGCGCCGTTTCGGCGGACACACCGCGAACCACGGCGAGCGCGCCGTGAAGCGCGCCTGCTACGCGGCGGACCGCACCGGGCACATGATCCTGCAGACCCTGTACCAGCAGTGCGTGAAGCGCGACGTGCGGTTCTTCAACGAGTTCTATTGCCTCGATCTGTTGCTCGCCGACGACGGGCGAACGGCCGGTGTGGTGGCGTACGAGCTCGCGACCGGCGAGCTCCATGTGTTCCGGGCGAAGTCCGTCCTCTTCGCGACCGGGGGGTACGGACGGATGTTCCGGGTGTCGTCGAACGCCCACGCCCTCACCGGAGACGGTCTCTCCGTCGCGTTCCGGCGCGGCATCCCCCTCGAGGACATGGAGTTCTTCCAGTTCCATCCGACGGGCCTCTACCGGCTCGGCGTGCTGCTCTCAGAAGGGGCCCGGGGCGAGGGCGCGGTGATCCGCAACCGCGACGGCGAGCGGTTCATGGAGCGGTACGCGCCGACGATCAAGGACCTCGCGCCCCGCGACGTCGTCTCCCGTTCGATCTACCAGGAGATCAAGGAGGGCCGGGGGCTCGGGCCGCGAGGCGACTACGTCCTCCTCGACCTGACGCACCTGGATCCGCGGGTCCTCGAGGAGAAGCTCCCGGACATCACCGAGTTCGCCCGCGTGTACCTCCAGGTCGAGCCCACGACGGAGCCCGTCCCGATCCAACCCACGGCCCACTACGCGATGGGCGGCATCCCGACCGACGTGCACGCGCGCGTGGTCACCGGACCCGAGGAGACCCCCGTGCCGGGCCTGTACGCGGCCGGCGAATGCGCCTGCGTCTCGGTCCACGGAGCCAACCGGCTCGGGACTAACTCCCTGCTGGACATCGTCGTGTTCGGCCGGCGCGGCGGTGATGACATGGCGAGCCATTGCGAGACGACCGACCTCCCGGCGCTGCCGGTCGAGGGCACCACCCAGACCCTCGACCTGTTGGACGGCATCCTCACGAGGCAGACGGGCGACAACGTCGCCGACATCCGGGCGGAGCTCCAGGACTCGATGTTCGACCTGGCGTTCGTGGTCCGTACCGAGGAGAGCCTCGCCAAGATGGCCGACATCGTCGGCTCGCTCCGCGAGCGGTACGATCGGATCGCGATCACCGACAAGGGGACCGTCTACAACACGGACCTGATGGAGGCGGTCGAGGTAGGGTTCCTGCTGGATTGCGCCGCGACCCTCGTGGCCGCCGCGGCGGCGCGCGACGAGAGCCGCGGTGCCCACTACCGCGAGGATCACCCGCTGCGCGACGACGCCAACTGGCTGAAGCACTCGCTCACGTATCGGAACGACGACGGCTCGATCCGTCTGGATTCGAAGCCAGTGCAGATGGGCCCGTACGTGCCCATGGAGCGGAAGTACTGATGGCGGCATCCCTCACGCCGGCCGAGATCCTGAACTCATCGGACGAGCGTCGGGTGGGGGCGACCCCGCTCGTGACGCTCACGCTCAGGATCCGCCGGTTCAACCCGCAGGTCTCGGAGGAGCCGTGGTGGGACGAGTTCACGATCCAGGTGGATCCGTACGAACGACTCGTCGAGGCCCTCCATCAGGTGAAGTGGCATCACGACGGGACCCTCACGTTCCGGCGTTCGTGCGCACACGGTATCTGCGGCTCGGACGCGATGGTGATCAACGGGCGGAACGCCCTCGCCTGCAAGATCCTGGTCAAGGACGTCGCTCCGAAGGTGACCATCGAGCCCATCCGCGGTCTCGCCGTCCTGAAGGACCTGATCGTGGACATGGAGCCCTTCTTCGACGGGTATCGCGCGGTGCTCCCCTACCTCGTGAACGACGAGGAGACGGAGCGGGAACGCGTGCAGATGCCGGAGGAGCGGGAGCGCTTCGACGACACGACGAAGTGCATCCTGTGCGCCGCGTGCACCACGTCCTGCCCGATCTTCTGGTCCGACGAGACCTACATCGGGCCGGCCGCGATCGTGAACGCGCACCGGTTCATCTTCGACTCACGCGATCGCGCCCCGCGCGAGCGACTCGGCGTCCTGTCCGAGAAGACCGGCGTGTTCCGCTGCCGGACGACGTTCAACTGCACCGACGCGTGCCCACGCGGCATCGAGGTCACGAAGGCCATCCAAGAGGTCAAGCGCGCCGTCCTCTTCGACCGACGCTGACGTCGGTCTCGCTCACCGAGGACGGATCCCGGCGAGACGGGCGACGGGAGATCGTCGATAGGGTGCCTCGATGACCGGACGCCATCGCGTCACGCTGATCCCCGGCGATGGGATCGGACCCGAAGTGTCCTCGGCCGCGCGGATGGTGCTCGATGCGGCGGTGCCCGGGATCGAGTGGGACGAGCGGACGGCGGGCGCAGCCGCACTCGCCGAGCACGGGGACCTCCTGCCGGAGGAGACCCTCGAGGCGATCCGCACCACGCGCGTCGCCATCAAGGGACCGATCACGACGCCGGTGGGCTCGGGGTTCCGCAGCATCAACGTCGCGCTGCGCCAGGGTCTGGACCTCTTCGCGGCCGTTCGTCCCGCCCGGTCGTTGCCGGGCGTCTCGACGCGGCACGAGAAGGTGGATCTCGTCGTGGTCCGGGAGAACACCGAGGATCTCTACCAGGGCGTCGAGTTCGCGGCCGGTTCCCCCCAAGCCGACGCCCTCCGGATCGAGCTCCGGAGCCTCGCCGGGGTCGAGATCAAGCCGGACGCGGGCGTCACGGTGAAGCCGATCTCCGTCGCAGGGACGCGACGCATCGTGCGGTTCGCCTTCGAGTACGCGAAGACGAACCGCCGAGCCCGGATCACGCTGGGGCACAAGGCCGGCATCATGCCCACCTCGGACGGGTTGTTCCTGACCACCGCCCGGAACGAGGAGATCGACCGCGGCGAGGTGGGGTTCGAGGACATGCAGATCGATCACCTGACCGCTCGCCTCGTCCGCGACCCGGCTCGCTTCGACGTGCTGCTCCTCCCGAACCTCTACGGCGACATCCTCTCGGACCTCTGTGCGGGGCTGGTCGGCGGACTGGGGTTGGTCCCCGGGGCGAACATCGGCTGGGAGTACGCGGTCTTCGAACCTGTCCACGGGAGCGCGCCGGACATCGCCGGCACCGGGGTGGCGAACCCGATCGCGATGATCCTTTCGGGCGCGATGCTCCTCCGCCATCTCGGCGAGATGACCGGCGCGTCCGCCGTGGAGGCGGCCGTGGACTCCGTCCTCTCGGACGGCACGGTGCGGACGCCGGACCTCGGCGGCTCCTCGTCCACGACGCAGGTCACGCACGCGATCCTGCGGGTACTCACCGCCTAGCTGTGGTGGTGCGGACCCCGACCGGGGTCCGGGGTTTTGCGTCAGCAGCCCGGTTCGCCGTGGTGCCCGCAACACCCCTTGTTCACGAGGGACCTCGCTCTGTTCCGGACGGTGAGCGCCACCTTCCGCGCGACCGGGAGATCGGACTCGGACCAGTTGGTGAAGAAGTTGCCGACATGCTCGCGCAGCGGACGCAGGAACGGGGCCATCGCGGCATCGTAGTCCTTGGTCCGCGGGTCGCCTGATGCGAGACTCCTTCCGTGCGGGACGAGCGGTGGCCCACGGCGGCTGGCTTCGCACTGACGATCGCCGGGGCGGTCCTCGCCGCCGTGGCGACGACCACCACATGGATCGCGACGGGCCTGCGCCGGGACGTTCGAGGGATCCTGGACCTCGAGTTCCGTGGTCTCGATCTCGTCGAGGGCATCGTTGCGCTGGTGGTCGCGGCGGTCGCGCTGATCGGCCTCGTGCTCGTCCGCCGGTTCCGCGGCAGCGCCCGCGTCGGGATCGCCGTGGGCGTCGTCGCCTGCGGCCTCGTGCTCGTGGCCCTTCCGGTGTGGGTCGCGGTCCGGGCGGAGGACCGAGCCGTCGATGAGATCGCCCGGGTCGTCGCGGCGTCCTCAGGCAGCACGATCGAGGAGGCGACCGAACGGGTACGCACCGACCCCGACCTCGCGGTCCGGTCAGAAACGACCGTGTGGCTGCCGATCGTCTCGGGGCTGCTGGTCGTGCTCGGGGCCGGAGCGACCTTGACCTCGAGCGTGCGCACCGCGCGCGAGGCGCACGGAGACCCGAACTAGAGCGAGGCGAGGTCCGCGCACTTCGCACGGATGCCCTCGGCGGCCGCCCGGAGCCTCGCGAGCTCGTCCTCGTTCAGGTCGAGCTCGACGATCTCCTCGACCCCCTTGCTGCCCAGTCGGGCGGGGACGCCCACGTACACGTCGCTGATGCCGTACTCGCCGGTCGTCCAGGCGCAGACCGGGAGGACGTCCTTCGCGTCACGCGCGATCGCCTCGACCATCGCGACCACCGAGGCACTCGGCGCGTAGTAGGCCGACCCCGACTTCAGGAGTGCCACGATCTCGGCTCCCCCGTCGCGCGTCCGTTGGAAGAGACGATCCAGGGTGGCATCGTCGACCAGCTCCGGCAGGGGCGTGCCGTTCACGGTGGCGTGACGTGGGAGGGCCACCATCGCATCCCCGTGCGAGCCCAGGGTGATCGCCGCGACCGCGCTCGGTGAGACCGATAGCTCCTCCGCGATGAAGGCGCGCAGGCGGGCCGAGTCCAGCACCCCGGCCATGCCCATGACCCGCTCGCGGGGGAAGCCGGAGGCGTCCGCCGCGAGGAACGTCATCTCGTCGAGCGGGTTCGATACGACGATCAGGATCGCGTCGGGCGACCCGGGTACCACCCGGGAGACGACGTCCCGCATGATCGCGGCGTTCTTCCCGAGGAGATCCATCCTGCTCATCCCCGGCTGCCGAGGGAAGCCGGCGGTGATCACGACGATGTCCGAGCCGGCCGTGTCCGCGTAGTCGTTCGTGCCCACGATCGAGGGCTCGTAGCCCTCTATCGGCGCCGCTTGTCGGAGATCGAGGGCGAGCCCCTGCGGCTTGCCCTCGATGATGTCGATCAGACAGACCTCCGCGAGATCCTTCTCCAGGATCCGCATCGCGGTCGTCTGACCGACGAACCCGCTGCCGACCACGGTGACCTTCATCGTTGCCTCAGCTCCTCGGACTCGGATGCGGCGTCATGCTATCGGGCACCGCGGAGCCGCTCGACGACGGCCTCCGCCATCCGGCGGGTACCGACGGCGGGCCGCTCATCGCCCGGGGCGCGGAGGTCCGGCGTCACGTCGCGGCCGTCGGCGAGCACGGCGGCCACCGCCTCTTCGATCCGGGCGGCGGCCTCCCGCTCGCCGAGGTGCCGCAGCATCATCGAGGTCGAAAGGATCACGCCCGCCGGGTTCGCACGGTCCCGGCCCGCGAGGCGCGGGGCGGTACCGTGCGTGGCCTCGAAGACGGCGATCCCCTCCCCCAGATGGCCGCCCGGCGCCATCCCGGGTCCACCGATCAGACCGGCCCCGAGCTCCGACACGATGTCGCCGTAGAGGTTCGGCAGGACGAGGACCTGGAACCGTTCCGGGGTTCGGACGAGCTGCATGCAGAGCGCGTCGATGATCCGATCGTCGAAGGCGACGTCGGGATACTGGGCGGCGACGCGGCGGGCCACGTCGAGGAACAGCCCGTCGGAGAACTTCATGATGTTGGCCTTGTGCCCCGCGGTGACCGAGGCGAGACCCCGCCGTGCCGCTTCTTCGAAGGCGAATCGGACGATCCGCTCGCTGCCCGACCGTGAGATCGCCTTCACGGAGATGCCGCTGTCCCGGCGGATCCGCACGTCGGTCATCTCCTCGATGAACGCGATCAGACGCTCGACCTCCACGGTCCCCACCTCGAACTCGACCCCCGTGTAGGTGTCCTCGATGTTCTCGCGCACCACCACGAGGTCGACGTCCCCGTAGACGGACGGCACACCGGGGTAGCGTCGGCAGGGTCGGACGTTGGCGAACAGGTCGAGCTCCTGACGCAGGGCGACGTTGGCGTTACGGACGCCCCCGTCGGCCGGCGTCTCGATCGGCCCTTTCAGGGCGACCCCGTTGTCCCGGATCGAAGAGATCGCGGAAGCGGGCAGCGCCTCGCCGACCGCCTCCCATGCGCGGAGTCCGATGTCCTGGACGTCCCAGCGCACCTCGACGCCGGTCGCCTCCACCACGAGGCGTCCCGCGTCCGTGACCTCGGGTCCGATCCCGTCTCCCGGGATCATCGTGATGCGATGGACCACAGGGAGCCTCCCTCGAACGTCGTCGGGTCAGGGGAACGGGGTCCGACTATCCTGGCAGTTCGCATCGGACCCAGCCGGCGCTCATCGGAGCACGGGTGGAGACGGGAGGATCGTGGCCGACAAGGGGCTCCGAGAGGTCATCGCGGCTGACACCCACCTGTCCGACATCGACGGCGAGAAGGGCACCCTGTCGTACGTGGGGTACGAGATCGAGGATCTCGCCGCTCACTCCTCGTTCGAGGAGATCGTCCACCTGCTGCACCACCTGGAGCTCCCCACGGCCCGGCAGCTCGACGCGCTCTCCGCGTTCCTCGCGGCGGAACGGGACCTCCATCCCTTCCAGGTGCAGTTGATGAGGACCCTGGCCGAGCAGACGTCGCCGATGTCGATGCTGCGCACGTCCGTGTCAGCGGCGTCGGCGTTCGACCCCGACGGGTGGGACGAATCCGAGAACGCGCAGGCCCGGAAGGCCCTCCGGCTGATCGCCAAGACCGCCTCGCTGCTCACGACCTACCACCGGCTGCGCACCGGGATGGAGATCGTGCCCCCGAACCCCGCCCTCGGGCACGCGGCCGACTTCCTGTGGATGCTGCACGGCGAGGAGCCCGACCCGGGGGACGTGCGGGTGCTCGATACGACCTTCGTGCTCTACGCGGACCACACGATGAACGCGTCCACGTTCACGGCGAGGATCGTGGCATCTACGCTGGCCGACATGTTCTCCGCGATCACGGCCGCGATCGGGACGCTCAAAGGCCCGCTCCACGGCGGCGCCAACGAAGAGGCGATGAAGAGCTTCGAGGAGGTGGGCAAGCCGGAGAACGCCGAGGCGTACGTGCGCGACCGACTCGAGCGCCACGAGAAGATCTTCGGATTCGGTCACGCCGTCTACAAGACGTACGACCCTCGCGCGACGGTGCTGAAGCGCCTCTCGCAGGAGGCGTGCGATCGCGCCGGGAAGGCGCAGCTCCATGAGATCGCGGAGGCGATCGAGGAGACGACGTTCGACCAGAAGGGGCTGTACCCGAACGTCGACTTCTACGCGGCCGCCGTGTTCCACGTGCTCGGCATCCCGACGGACCTGATGACGCCGGTCTTCGCCGCCGCCCGGATGGCGGGCTGGACCGCCCACGTGCGCGAGCAGTACGCGGACAACAAGGTGATCCGCCCCGGGTCCCGCTACATCGGCCCCGCGGAGCGAACCTGGGCCCCCGTGGACCAACGCGGCTAGGTCACGACCCCGTCGGACGGGGGAAGAGACCGGCCTCCTCGACGATCCTGCGGACCAGGTCGTCGCGACCGACGCCCATCAGGTGGATGCCGGTGATCCCGTCGATCGCGCGGATCTTCTCCACCACGGACAGGGTGAACTCCACGCCGGCGCGCTCCGCGTCGCTGCCCGCGGACTCCAGCAGGTCGAACGCCGCAGACGGCACGTGGACACCGAAGAGCCCGTCCATGAAGCGCGCGTTCTTGAGGCTCCGGAGCGGGACGAGCCCGACGAGCACGCGTGCGCGTTCGAAGACCCCGCGCGCGCGGACCAGATCCGCCCATTCGCCCAGCCGATCGGTGTCGTACACGATCTGCGTCCAGACCACGTCGCCGCCGGCGTCGAGCTTGGCCTCGAGCTTCGTGGGATCGTAGGGCTCGGCGAGCGGCACGTCGGCGACGCCGATCAGGAAGCGGGGCGGATCCGCGATCACCGCTCCGGCACCCGTCGTTCCCTCCTCGCGGATCGCCCGCGCGAGGGAGACCACCTCGTTCGGCGACAGGTCGAAGACCGCCTTCGCGTCGGGGTGATCCCCGACCGACATCGGATCGCCGCCGAGGACGAGGAGGTTCCGAGCCCCGAGCGCCCACGCCCCCAGGAGATCGGCCGTGATCGCGAGCCGGTTGCGATCGCGGCACACGAGCTGGAGGGTCGGCTCGGCGCCCGCATCGTGCGCGAATCGGGTGCCGGCCACCGCCGACAGGTACGGTGAGGCAGCCGGATTGTCGGTGACGTTGATGGCGTCGACGTAGCCGACCAGTCCACGGGCGGCGTCGCGCACCGCGGCCCCGCTCCCGGAGCGGGGCGGGACGACCTCCCCGGTCAGGACGAACTCGCCGGCGTCGAGCAACGCCGCGAGGCGGCCGCCGGTCGAGCTCACCCTCCGTAGGCCTGCGTCTCGGCGGCCGCGACCGTGTTCACGAGGAGCATCGCGACCGTCATCGGTCCGACGCCGCCGGGGACGGGGGTGATGGCCCCCGCGACCTCGGCCGCCTGCTCGAAGTCCACGTCCCCGACGAGGCCATCGTCGGTCCGGTGCACCCCGACGTCGATCACGGTGCCGCCGGGTTTGATCATGTCGCCGGTGACGAGCTTCGGCACGCCGGCGGCAGCCACGAGGATGTCCGCCCGGCGCGTGTGGGTCGCGAGGTTCGCGGTCTTCGCGTGCGTGATCGTGACGGTGGCGTTCCCGCGGAGCGAGTCCTGCGCCAGCATGATCGAGAGCGGCGCGCCCACCAGGTCGCCGTACCCGATGACGACGACCTCGGCCCCCTCGAGCGGGATGTCGCTCCGGAGCAGCAGCTCCACGATCCCGTAGGGCGTGGCCGGCTGGAACGTCGCCTCTCCCCGGACCACCATGCCGACGTTCCACGGGTGGAGGCCGTCCACGTCCTTCTCTGCCGCCATCGTGCGCTGGACCTCGAGCTCGTTCACGTGGGCGGGCAACGGGAGCTGAACGATGATCCCGTGGATCTCTGGGTCGCGGTTCAGGCGGCGGATCGTGGCGAGCATCTCGCCGCCGGTCACGTATCCGGGGAGATTGACCTGCTCGGAGTGGATGCCCACGTCCGCGCAGGCCTTGTGCTTGGCGCCGACGTAGATGCGCGAGGCCTGATCGTCGCCCACCAGGACCGCGGCGAGCCCAGGGGTCACGCCGTGGTCGGCGAGCGCCTTGACTCGCTCGGATACCTCGGAGCGGATCTGGGCGGCGACGGCGCGTCCGTCGAGGATGCGAGCGGTCACGGGCCCGGATGCTATCGGCTGACCACCTCGGCGCGGGGACGTCGGTGCAGGAGATCAGCCAGGAGATCGGTGCCGGGAGATCAATGACGGAAGTGGCGGCGCCCGGTGAGCACGACGGCCATCCCACGTTCCTCCGCGGCCTGGAGCACGGCGTCGTCTCCCTTCGATCCCCCGGGATGGATCACGGCGGTGGCGCCCGCGTCGGCGGCGACCTCGAGCGCGTCGGGGAACGGGAAGAACGCGTCCGACGCGAGCGAGGCGCCTTTCGCACGATCCCCCGCCTTGCGGGTCGCGATCCACGACGAGTCGACCCTCGACATCTGGCCGGCGCCGATGCCGACCGTCGCTCCGTCGCGGACGAGCACGATCGTGTTCGACTTCACGCGCCACGCGATCGTCCACGCCAGCAGCAGGTCGCGCCATTCGTCCTCCGTCGGCTCCCGCGAGGACACGACCCGGAACTCCCCGCGTCCTTCCCAGACGACGTCGCGGTCCTGGACGAGCGCCCCCCCGGGGATCGCGCGGATGTCGAGCCCGCCGAGATCGGGCAGCGGCGCCGCCAGCAGCCGCAGGTTCGGGCGCTCACCGAAGACGGCCAGGGCCTCCTGCTCGTAGCCGGGCGCGATCACGACCTCGGTGAAGACCTCGCGCATCGCCTCGGCGGCTCCCCCCGTGACCGCGGCGTCGAACGCCACGATCCCCCCGAACGCGGACACCGTGTCGCAGTCGAACGCGCGCCGGTACGCCTCGTCGAGCGAGCTGGCGACGGCGACACCGCACGGGTTGTTGTGCTTCACGATCACGCAGGCGGGGCCCGGCAACGCGGCGACGAGCGAGGCGGCCGCCTCCGCATCCAGCCAGTTGTTGAACGACATGTCCTTCCCCTGGAGGACGCGCGCTCCGCCCAGAGGCCCTAACGCACCCGAGTCCTCGACACCCCGACCTGCCTCCCGGAAGAGGGCGCCGCGCTGATGGGGGTTCTCCCCGTAGCGGAGGTCACCGACCTTCTCGAACGCGAGGCCCACGAACGCCGGCAGATCCGACCCGGCCGCCCGTTCCGCGAACCAACCCGCCACCGCGGCGTCGTAGGCCGCGGTGTGCGCGAAGGCGGCCGCCGCGAGCCGCTCGCGCGTGTCGCGGGAAAGCCCGCCTCGGTCGCGGAGCTCCTCCACGATCGCCGGGTAGCTCGACGGATCCACCACGACGCCCACCGACTCGAAGTTCTTGGCGGCGGCGCGCACCATGGCGGGCCCGCCGATGTCGATCTTCTCGATCACGTCGTCGACACCTGCCCCCGACGCCACCGTCTCCCGGAAGGGGTAGAGGTTGACGACGACGAGGTCGAACGGCTCGATCCCGTGCGCCGCGAGCTGTTCGAGATGCTCGGGCTTCCGGCTGTCCGCGAGCAACCCGCCGTGGATCCGCGGATGGAGCGTCTTCACCCTGCCGTCGAGCATCTCGGGGAAGCCCGTCACCTCCTCGACGGACGTGACCGGCACGCCGGCGTCGCGAAGCGTGGCGGCCGTCCCGCCGGAGGACACGAGCGAGACGTCGAGCTCCACCAACGCTCGAGCCAGGTCCACCACGCCGGTCTTGTCGTAGACCGCGAGCAAGGCCCGCCGCACCTCCCGGACGTCCGTCACGTCGCCCTTCCCTCGATCGTCACGTGCCGCCCCTCGATCCGGATCCGGCCCTCGACGAGCGCCGCGGTCGCCGCCGGCAGCAAGCGGTGCTCCACCGCGTGGACGCGCGCCTCGAGCGAGTCCCAGTCGTCGTCGTCGAAGACCTCGATCGCCTCCTGCAGGACGATCGGGCCCGTGTCCGTCCCCTCGTCGACGAGGAACACCGTGACCCCGGTCACCTTCACCCCGTGGGCCAGGGCGTCCGCGACGCCGTGCATCCCCGGGAACGCGGGAAGGAGCGAGGGATGGACGTTCAACCAGCGGCCGGCGTAGGCATCGAGGACCGCAGGTCCCAGCAGTCGCATGTACCCGGCGGTCACCATCGCGTCGATCCTCCGATCTCGGAGGAGATCGGCGACGGCTCGGTCGAACGCCTCTCGGCCGTCGACGTCCTTCGGGTCGAGGACGGCCCACTCGACGCCATGGGATTCCGCACGCTCGATCGCCTTGACCCCCGGCCGATCCGACAGGACGAGGGTGATCCGGGGGCCGCAGACGGGGTGGTCGAGGAGCGCTTGCAGGTTCGTCCCGGAGCCGGAAACGAGTACCGCGATCCGCTCGGCGAACGACGTCCTCATCGACGCGGCCACGCTATCAGAGGCACCGACCGGCCAGGCCGTACGCTATCGCCGTGGAAGCCGACGAGCGGATCCGCGCGACCCCGGAGGCGCCCCGCCCCGCCACCAAGGCCCGGGAGAACGACGAGACGGCCGCCAGCGCCGAGACTCCCGGCGTCGTCACCCACGAGCGGTGCGTCCACCACCCCAGCAGGGCGGCCGTCGCCCGCTGCAGCGTGTGCGAGGAACCGATCTGCCTCCCGTGCGCGGTCCCGGTCCGAGGCCGTGTGATCGGTCCCGAATGCCTGGCCGAGGAGCTCGGCGACCCCCAGCTGACCGTCCCTCCGGAAACGGTCACGGCCGTCCCCCGGTCGGTGGCGGCCGTCGCCGGAGCCGTGGTTGCCGTCGTGGCCACGATCGGTCCCTGGACGAGGACGGGCGCAAGCGATCGCCTGCTCGGTGCATGGGTCCCGAGCGTCCGGTGGTCGATGATCGCGGCCCTCGCCTCCGTCGCGCTCCTCCTGGTGGCGTTGCTGTTCCGAGCCCGCGGGACGAGGGCGCTGGCGACCCTCGTGATCGTCGGGGGCGCCGCCGTCGCGTCGGGCTCGGCGCTCGCGATCGCGTTCCCACCCACGTTCCAGGAGGCCTCTTGGGGGCCCTGGCTCGGCGCCGTCGGCGGTGTGATCGCGGCGGCGGGAGGGATCGCGAGCATCTCGGCGGAACGACGTCCCAGGCAGGGTGTTTGACTCCGGTGCCGGGCCCCTCTTGGATAACCGGAGAGATGCACCGGCCGCGTGAGCGCGCGGCGGTTGAAAGGAGCGATGCATGGAAGGTCCTGGCTCGTCCGGCTTCGACATGTCGAGGATGTCGACCGCCGAGAAGCTTCTCGCGGGAGGCAGCATCCTGCTCCTCATCGATAGCTTCCTACCCTGGCAGCGGGTATGTGCGTCAGATGTCCTCGGTGACCTGGGCGACCTCGCCGGATTCGACGCCTGCGCCAACTTCACGATGTGGGGCGGCAGCGGATCGTTCTTCGGCATCGTCACGGGACTGCTCGCGATCGCGCTCATCGTCTTCGGCGTCCTGTCGATGACCGGAAGCATGGCGAACATGAACATGGGCTCGATGTCCGCCGACAAGCTCACCGGGTTCCTCGGCCTCGGGGTCGCGGCCTTCGGGCTCCTGAAGTTCATCTTCGCCCTCACAGAGTCTCCCGGGTGGGCGGCGTTCGTGGGACTCGTCCTCCTGGTCGCGATCGGCTGGGGCGCCTGGCAGATGGTCCAGTCGAGCGGCGGCTTCCAGATGGGCGACACGGGAGGCGGCACGATGGGTGGCACGATGGGCGGAGGGACCCCGCCTCCGAGCGCGCCCCCGCCCAGCGCACCTCCGCCGAGCATGCCACCGGCCGAGCCCCCGCCGAGCGGTGGGATGCCGCAGTCGGGCACGTCGGACATGTAGACCCTGACCGATCAGCAACCTCCGGAAGAGGCGGGCCCCCGAGCCGGGCCCGCCTCTTCGGTTTCGGGGTAGCCTTCGATCCCCAACCTGTCGGCCAAACTGTCGAAAGGATCCTGTCGTGAAGAAGTGCCCGTACTGCGCCGAGGAGATCCAGGACGACGCCATCAAGTGTCGCTACTGCTTCAGCGACCTCCGCACCGATCCGGAGACCGCCATGCAGCAACGGCCCGAAGGAACGTCCGCCGATGCGGGATCGACGCCCCCCGAGACGTCGTCCGGCTGGGCGGCCGAGACCACGCCGGCCGGGTCGGGCGCGCTCGTCGGCCCGTCTCCGGCAACCGCGCAGTACACGCACTCGGGGTATCGCTACGTGCTGGGATACGATGCGGACCTCTTCGGCATCTGGGACCGCCAGACGCCCGGCAACCCGGCCGAGACGTTCCCACGGACGGACGAGGGTTGGCGGAACGCGTGGATCAGGTTCGTGCAACTCGAGCCCAACAACGTCCCGGTCGGCGCGGGCGGATCTGCCTCGGCGGGTGGGACCACCTCGACGCAGCCGATGGCGGGAGCCGGCATGCCTTCGTCCGGATCCCTAGCACCCGATCCCTCCGACGATCAGGTGCTCCAGTACACGCATTCGGGATCGACGTACCTCCTCGGCTACGGGCGAACCTTCTTCGGGATCTGGCAACGGGCCGATCCCACCCGCCCCCTCGAGCGTTTCCCGCGCGACGACGACGGATGGGCGGCTGCCTGGCGTCGCTTCACCGCGATCGAGACGAACTACGCCGAGGTCGGCATCGGGAGCCCCGGCTCCTCGTAAGCGCGCCCGGCGAGCCACGCCCCCAACACGCCACCGGCCACGCCCCAGGCCAGTGCGGCCAGGGCCGTCCGTACCCAAGCCGGGTGCACCAAGACGAGCCGGCCCGGAAGGAGGACCGAGGAGAACCGGAGCGCGGCGAACCATCCGACGACGACGACGAGCGATGCGAACACCACGCCGGCGGCGGCTCCCAGCCCGGCGGCGCGCCGGCCGGTGACCGGTGTGCTGACGACGGCGCTCCGACCGCCCAGCATCGCCGCGACACCGGGCGTCGCGCTCAACAGCCAGAGCGACGGGGCGAGCGGGAGCGGCGCCCGGAGGAACGTGCCGCCGGCGGGCCCCATCCCCACGAGTCGCCACGGGCAGAGCCGGAAGATCGATCCCTCGCCGACGATCTCCAAGCACGAGCCCGAAGCCGGCGCCAGCAGCAGCGCGCTCTGCGCCGGCATCGCCAGCACGTGTGCGCCGAAGAGCAGCCCACCCCCCGGCCCGAGGCCGGCCACGCCGTCGAGGTAGGCCCTCGTCACGGTCGGCTCGAGCGTCGCGACGACGAGGATCCCGAGCGCGAGGAGGCCGAGCGCCCAGCCGTACGCCGTGACGCCCCCTCGGAGCGCGGCCGCGGACGGCCGGCCACGGGCCGCCTCCAGGTATGCGCCGGCCCCTGCCCCGGCAGCGGCCAGGATCCCGGCCCAGAGAGCCACACCGGCCGTGTCGACCACGATCCGAAGTCCGAGAGCGGGGAACGAGAGGGTCACCAGGGTCGCGCAGGCGGCCGCGAGGACGGCGACCGGGACCGCGGCGCCGGCCGCCGCCAGACCTGCGACGCCGAGCGCGGAACGCGGCGCCCGCGCGTGTGCCGCGCGGCGGCCGGCGCGCGCCGCCAGCCACAGGAACCCGATCGTCAGGGCCATCGGGACGAAGCGCGCCTGGATCGTCGTCGGGTCGACCGTGGTCCGGAGGATCGGCGGGCCCTCCACGGTCGCGAGCACATCCGCTCGCAGCGACAGGAGTGCGGCGAGGAGACCGATCTTCACCCACGACCAGAGCCCGTACACGCCGATCAGGAGGAGCCCGAGCCCGGCGAGCAACTGCCCGACCGCGATGAGGGTGACGAACGCGATCGTGCCTCCCACCGCGGCCCGGCCGACGATCCCCCCGGCGTCGGCGAGCCCCCCCGGACGCCCGGGGGACGGCGGCGAGCTCACCCCAGGCGCTCCGCCACCAGGTCTGCCACCTGTGAGGGATTGCGCCCGACGGACGCCCCCACCGCCCCGAGGGCCTCTGCCTTGGCCGCCGCCGTGCCGCTCGATCCGGTCACGATCGCCCCGGCGTGGCCCATCCGCTTGCCCGGCGGGGCCTCGAAGCCGGCGATGTAGCCGACGACCGGCTTGGTCACCCGCTCCGCGATGACCGCGGCCGCGCGCTCCTCGTCGTCGCCGCCGATCTCACCGGTCAGCACGATGAGCTCGGTCTCGGCGTCGGCTTGGAAGAGCTCGAGCGCCTCGACGAACGCGATCCCGTGCACGGGGTCGCCGCCCATCCCGACGCACGTCGACTGACCGATCCCCCGTTGCGTGAGCTCGTGCACGATCTGATACACGAGCGTGCCGCTGCGGGAGACCAGCCCGACCGCGCCGGGCGCGCAGATCTCCCCGGGGATGATGCCGACGTTCGCCTGCCCGGGCGAGATCACACCGGGGCAGTTCGGCCCCACCAATCGCGTTCCCGACGCCTCCAGGTAGCTGTGCACGTTCGCGAGATCACGGACCGGGATGCCTTCCGTGATGCACACCACGAGATCGACGCCGGCGTCCACCGCTTCGAGGATCGCCTCGGCCGCGAACCGCGGAGGGACGAAGATCATCGATGTGTTCGCGCCGGTCTCGGCCACGGCGCGCGCGACGGTGTCGAAGACGGGGATCCCCTCGACGTCCTGGCCGCCCTTGCCCGGGGTCACGCCGGCAACGACCTTCGTCCCGTAGTCGCGGTTGCGCAGGGTGTGGAACGTCCCCTCGTTCCCGGTGATGCCCTGGACCACGAGGCTCGTCCGCTCGTCGACGAGGATGCTCACGGCTCGGCTCCCGCAAGATCCGCGGCTTCCTCGGCAGCTTGGAGCATGTTCGCGACCGGCACGATCCGTGGATGCGCCGCATCGGACAGGATGCGACGGCCGTCCTCCGCGTTCGTGCCGTCGAGGCGCACCACGATCGGGACGCGCGCGTCGACGCGCTCCAGCGCCTCGAGGATCCCCTGGGCAACGAGGTCGCATCGCGTGATCCCTCCGAAGATGTTCACGAGCACGACCCTGACGGCTGGGTCCGAGAGCACGACCTCGAGCGACGTGGCCATCTGGTCCGCCGACGCACCGCCTCCGACGTCGAGGAAGTTCGCCGCTCGCGCGCCCGCCTGCGCCACCACGTCGAGGGTGGACATCACGAGCCCCGCACCGTTCCCGATGATGCCCACGACCCCGTCGAGCTTCACGTACTGCAGCCCCTGATCCTTCGCCTGCGCTTCCACCTCGTCGATCGGGAACTGATCCGCGAGCTCTGCGATATCCGCCTGGCGCCACAGGGCGTTGTCGTCGATCGTGACCTTGGCGTCGAGCGCGACGACGCGGTCGTCCTCCAGGAGGACCAACGGGTTGATCTCCACGAGGGTCGCATCGCGCTCGACGACGAGCTCGTACATCTTCCGGAACGCCTCGCCGGCGCCCTCCCACGCCTCGACCGGCAGCGTCCCGACGAGCTCGCGGACGTGATAGGAGCGGAGGCCGAGCAGCGGATCGATGTGGATGCGACGGAGCGCCTCCGGACGCGTCCGGGCGAGCTCCTCGATGTCGACGCCGCCTTCGGCCGTCATCATCGCGAGGTAGTCGCCGCGGGAGCGATCCAACAGGAGCGACGTGTAGAACTCCCGGGCGATCGGCAGGAGCTCCTCGACGAGGACGCGCGTGACGGCGGATCCCTTGAACGCGGTGCCGATCATCCGGTCGGCGGCCTCGGCGGCGGCCTCGGGGGTCTCGCAGAACTCGACCCCGCCGCCCTTGCCGCGACCGCCGACCTGCACCTGGATCTTCACGACCGACCGGCCGCCGAGCTCCCGCGTCGCGGCGGCGGCGGCCTCCCCGCTGAAGGCGACGACGCCTCGAGGCGTCTGCATCCCTTGGGCGCGGAACAGATCCTTGCCCATGTGCTCGTAGAGATCCACGTGGCTCCCGTCAGGCCTTCGCGCTCAACCGATCGCGGAGCCAGGATGCGATGTCTCCCGTGTTGGCGCCGGGGGTGAAGACCTCCTCGATCCCCGCCTCCTTGAGCCTGGGGATGTCATCCGCGGGGATCACGCCACCGGCCACCACCACCACGTCGTCGGCGCCGCGGGCACGGAGCTCCTTGACCACCTTCGGGAAGAGCGTCATGTGCGCCCCCGAATGGCAGGAGAGCCCGACGGCGTCCGCGTCCTCCTGGATCGCAGCCTCCGCGATCTGTTCCGGCGTCTGGAACAGACCCGTGTAGATCACCTCGAAGCCGGCATCGCGCAACGCCCGGGCGACCACCTTGGCGCCGCGATCGTGCCCGTCGAGGCCCGGCTTCGCGACGATCACCCGCAGCTTCTCGGTCATAGCGCCGAGTCTATCGACGATCCATCAGTCAGTTTGCGGGGCGCAACCGGAGCGGAAGAGGATAGGCCCGTGCTGGTGCCCGATATCCACTACGCGAGGTCCGCCGACGGGGTGCACATCGCGTACCAGGTGGCCGGCCACGGACCGGTCGACGTGCTGATGGTCGCGCCGGCCTACTCGAACATCGAGCTGATCTGGGCGATGCCGTCGTTCGGACCGTTCCTCGGAGCATTCTCATCGTTCGCGCGCGTCGTGTGCTTCGACCCCCGCGGGGCCGGCCTGTCGGACCCATTGACGGTCGACCGGCTTCCGACCCTGGAGGCGCGGGTCGCGGACGCGCTGACGGTGATGGAGGCCGCGGGCTCCGAGCGACCGGTTCTGTTCGGCTTGGACGCGACCGGACCACTGGCGGTCTTCTTCGCGGCGACGTATCCGGACCGTATCGCGGCGCTGATCCTGTTCGGGACGTTCGCGTGCGGCCTGAAGGACGAGGAGTATCCGTGGGCCTGGAGCGCCGAGGAATGGCAGGCACACGATCGCGAGGTCGAGGAGCGCTGGGGACAACCCGACTTCGTGGAATCGTTCGTGCGCTGGATGGCTCCCACCACGCGACTCGATCGCGAGTCGATCGCGCTCTGGACCACCTACTACCGCCAAGCGGCGAGCCCGGGGATGGCGATGGCGCTGAACCAGCTCGAGCGCGAGACCGATGTGCGTCGCGTGCTCCGGACCGTGCAGGCCCCAACGCTCGTGCTCCATCGGAGCGACGAGGGCGTCTATCACGTCGAGGAGGGACGCTACATCGCTCGCCGTATCCCGGGCGCCCGATTCGTCGAGCTCGAGGGCGCGGACCACCTCCCGGCGGACGGCGACATGTCGGCGCTGATCGAGGAGATCGGTCGGTTCCTCGGCTCGGTCAGGGATGAGGAGGCATCGTTCGATCGGGTGCTCGCATCCGTCCTGTTCACGGACATCGTGGGATCGACGGAGAAGGCGGCCGACCTCGGCGACCGACGATGGCGCGAGACCGTCGAGGGCCACCACGCCACGGTCCGCGCGATCCTGGGGAGGTACCACGGGGTCGAGATCGACACCGCAGGAGACGGCTTCTTCGCGACCTTCGACGGACCCGCCCGCGCCGTGCGCTGCGCGCAGGCGATCGTCGAGGCCGTTCGGGCACTCGAGCTCGAGGTCCGTGTCGGGGTCCACACGGGCGAGGTCGAGACGATCGACGGGAAGGTCGGCGGGATCGCCGTGAACATCGGCGCGCGCGTCGGCGGGATGGCGGGTCCCTCGGAGGTCCTCGTCTCCTCGACCGTGAAGGACCTCGTCGCCGGATCCGGTCTCGTCTTCCATGACCGGGGTGAACACGACCTGAAAGGCATCCCCGATCGCTGGCACCTCTACGGTCTCGTGCCGTGACGGGGCGGCTCGATGGCAAGGTCGCGCTGATCACGGGCGCCGGCAGCGGGATGGGACGGGAGGCCTGTGCTGTCTTCGCGTCCGAAGGCGCACGGATCGCGGCCGTCGACATCGACGCGGAGCTCCTCGCAGGGACGGAGACCACCGTCCGCGCCACGGAGGGTGAGATCTCCTCCTTCGTGGCCGACGTGGCGGTCGAGGATCAGGTGCGTGAGGCGATCGAGGGCGCGGTCGAGCGCTTCGGCGCGCTCCACGTCCTGTACAACAACGCGGGCGTCCTGTGGCGCGATCGCGACGTCTCGGTTCTCGAGACCGAAGAGGCGGTCTGGGATCGCGTATTCGCGATCAACCTCAAGGGGATGGTGTGGGTGTGCAAGTACGGGATCTCCCACCTGATCGCCGGCGGCGGCGGTGCGATCGTCAACGTGGGATCCACCTCGGCGCTGCTCGGGGACGCGATCCCGCAGGACGCCTACACGGCGAGCAAGGGTGCGGTGATCTCGCTCACCAGGAACCTCGCAGTGCAGTTCGGGCCGCACGGGGTCCGGGCGAACTGCATCCATCCGGGCTTCACCGACACCCCGATGCAGACGGTGCGGACCACGGACCCCGCGTGGGTCGAGGCGGCGATCGCCGAGATCCCGCTGGGTCGGCTCGCGACCGCGCGGGACATCGTGAACGCGGCGCTGTTCCTCGCGAGCGACGAGGCCGAGTACGTGACGGGCGCGGAGCTCGTCGTGGACGGCGGCGCGGTCGTGGTCTGAGCCCCAGTGGGGTCCCACGCCGGTGCCTGCGATACTGCGCCCGTGGCCCGGAAACGCGTCCAGTTCCGTCCCCCCGGCCTGAAGCCGACCACGAAGGTGGGCACCCTCGGGCCCTACCGCGGCCGGCTCGGGCTCGCGTGGGTGATCGCCCCGCTCGTGGCCGGCGTCGTGATCGTGGTGGCCGGCTTCCTGATCCTCACGCGGTAACCGGGATGCTCGACGGCTACGCATGGCCCCAAAGCGTGCTCCCGGGTGAGGAGGTCAGCCTCCATGTGTCGTCGACGGGACCGTTCGGAGTCGAGGTCACCCGGGAAGGCGGCGAGCGCCAGGTGATCTGGCAAGCGGATGCGGTCCCCGGATCTGAGCATCCGATCCCGGCGACCGCGTCGGCCGAGGGGTGCGGCTGGCCGGCGACCCTCTCGATCCCGGTCGATCCCGGATGGCGCTCAGGCTTCTACTCCGCCCGGATGATGGCTGCAGACGAGGAGGCCCACGCGTTCTTCGCCGTCCGGCCGACGACCTCCAGCGCGCCGATCCTGCTCGTGATCAGCAGCTCCACCACCAACGCGTACAACGACTGGGGCGGTCCGTCGCTCTACACGGGTGGCACGCGCGTGTCCTTCCAGCGGCCGCTCGCACGGGGTTTCCTCGCGAAGCCGGAGCCTGCGGTGCGGAAGGCCGAGGCCGTCCCCGATCGCGAAGCACTCGGCTACTTCGGCTGGGCCGAGGAGCATGACCTCTCTCCCTGGAGTGGCGGCGCTGGTTGGTGGACGTGGGAGCGCCCTTTCGTCGCTTGGGCCGAGCGAGAGGGTTTCGCGATCGACGTGGCCGTCTCCCAGGATCTCGAGACGCATCCCGAGGTGCTCGACGGGCGCCGGCTCCTCCTCTCGGTGGGGCACGACGAGTACTGGTCGTGGGGGATGCGTGACACCGTCGAGACGTTCCTCGGCCGTGGCGGCAACGCCGCGTTCTTCGGCGGGAACACGTGCTGGTGGCAGGTGCGTTTCGAGGGCGCAACGATGGTCTGTTTCAAGTACCGGGCCGACGAAGACCCCGTCGTCGGCTCAGACGAACAGCGCTTCCTCACGGGGTCGTGGTCGGATCGGAGGATCGGGCGGTCAGAAGCCTCGATGACCGGGCTGTCGTTCTCCCGTGGTGGCTACTCCCGGTACGGGGCGGGCGTTCCACGTGCGAGCGGCGCCTACACGGTCTGGCGACCCGATCATTGGGCGTTCACCGGGACGGGTCTTCGCTACGGGGACGCGCTCGGGCTGGCCGACGCCATCGTCGGGTACGAGGTCGATGGATGCGACTTGACGATCGTGGATGGTCTCCCGGTACCGACGCACGAGGATGGAGCACCCGGCACGCTCGAGGTACTGGCCACCGCGCCCGCCCGCTTGTGGTCGCGAGACGAGCAGCCCTCGCGCTATGCGAGGGAGCCCGGCGAGCTCGAACACGTGGCGGCGGCCTTGTGGGGTGAGTTCGCCGACGCGAACGTGCACAAGATCCGGCACAACCACGCCGTGGTCGGATGCTTCACCGTTCCCGGAGGCGGCGTGGTCTTCAACGCCGGCTGTACCGATTGGACGTACGGCATCGAGGGAGGCGACCCGATCGTGCAGCGCGTCACGCGGAACATCCTGGAACGGCTCTCTGCATGACGACGCAGTCACGCGGCCTCCGCTGGAGCACGTTCACCTCCCCTGATGCCGACTGAGCGTCAGCCCACCTTCGTCAGGGGCGCGTAGGAGAGCAGCAGCCGCTTCTCCCCCGCTTCGGAGAATGCGATCGTCGCCTCCGTGTCGTCCCCGTGCCCCTTGATCGCCACCACGACCCCCTCGCCCCAGCGCTCGTGGACGACGGTGTCTCCTTCGGCGACGGCGGGAACCTCGCGTTTCGGAGGTGGCGAGGGTGCCCACGAACCGGTGGGCGCCACATCGACCTGTCCCTTCCCGGGGAGCCCCACGACCGTGTACCCGCGCTCCGCCCGGCTCGCGCGGCCGCCGCGAGAGGCGTCGCGCGGATGCGATCCGCCGCCGGAACCACCCTCCTCCCGCACGTCGAGCAGGTTCGGTGGCAGCTCGTTCAGGAACCTCGAGGGCGGGTTGTAGTTCGTCTGCCCGAACAGGGTCCGGCCCCACGCGTGGCACAGGTAGAGGCGTTTCTGCGCTCGCGTGATCCCGACGTAGAGCAGGCGCCGTTCCTCCTCGAGCTGCGCCGAATCGGTCATCGACCGGTAGTGGGGGAAGATCCCGTCCTCGAGCCCCACGATGAACACCGCGGGGAACTCGAGTCCCTTGGCGATGTGCAGCGTCATCACCGTGACCGAGGACTCCTCCTCGTCGTAGTCGTCCTGCTCCCCGATCAGCGACACCTGTTCGAGGAACGCGTCGAGGCCCGCGTCGGGGTCGCGCGCGAGGAGCTCCGCGGCCACCCCCGAGAGCTCCTGGATGTTCTCGATCCGCCCCTGCGCCTCGACCGTCCGATCCTCCTCGAGCTCCGCGAGGTAGCCCGACTCCTGCGCCGCGAACTCCACCATCCGCGCCGGGCCGGCGCCGTCGGCGAAGTGCCCGGCGATCGCGGTCATCACCTGGTTGAACCCCGCCACCGCCCCTTTCGCCCGAGACGCGAGCGTGGCGATCTCGTCCACGCGGCGACACGCCTCCATCACGTCGATCTCCTCGTCGCGCGAGAAGGCCTCCACGGCGGCCACCGTGGCGTCCCCGATCCCTCGCTTCGGCGTGTTCACGACCCGCCGGAACGAGATCACGTCCTGCGGGTTCGTGAGCAGGCGGAGGTACGCGAGGATGTCCTTGATCTCCTTGCGCTGGTAGAAGCGCACGCCGCCGAAGACGCGGTACGGCATCCCGACCCGCATCAGGACGTCCTCGATCACGCGTGACTGCGCGTTCGTCCGATAGAAGATCGCGACCTCGCGGTAGCGGAACCCCTCCTCGCTCCGGAGGCGCTCGATCTCCTGCGCGACGAAGTAGGCCTCGCTGTGTTCGTCGTTCGCACGCACCCGCACCACCGGATCCCCGGAGCCGGCCTCGGTCCAGAGGTTCTTCGGCTTCCGCTGGACGTTGTTCTCGATCAACGCGTTGGCGACCGTGAGGATGTTCTGCGTCGATCGGTAGTTCTGCTCCATCAGGAAGACGGCGGCGTCCGGGTAGTCCCGCTCGAAGTCCAGGATGTTCTGGATCGTGGCACCTCGCCATGAGTAGACACCCTGGTCCGCGTCCCCGACGACGCAGATGTTGCGGTACTTCTCCGCGAGCATGTTCACGAGCTCGTACTGCGCGCGGTTCGTGTCCTGGTACTCGTCGATCAGGATGTACCGGAACCGCTCCTGGTAGTGCTGGAGCACCTCCGTATGATCGCGGAAGAGCCGGACGGCCTCGCTGATCAGGTCGTCGAAGTCGAGGGCGCCCGCATCACGCTTCCGACGCTCGTACTCGGTGTAGAGCTTGGAAACCGTCTCCTCGTACAGGTTGGACGTGAGATCGGCGAAGTCCATCGGGCCGAGCACCCGATCCTTCGCCTTCCCGATCGCGGCCGCGATCGCCTTGGCCGGATACCGCTTGGGATCGACGTTCATGTCCCGCGCGATGCCGGCGATCAACCGTTCCGTGTCGCCGTCGTCGTAGATCGTGAAGTTCGACGGAACCCCCAGGTGGGTGTGCTCCTTCCTGAGGATCCGGGCACAGGCGGAGTGGAACGTGAGGACCCACATGCCCCGCGAGATCGGGCCGCCCAGGAGGCCGCCGACCCGCTCCGCCATCTCCCGTGAGGCCTTGTTCGTGAACGTGATCGCGAGGATCTCCCCCGGCGCGACCCCGCATTCCCTGATCAGGTAGGCGATCCGGTGCGTGAGCGCCCTCGTCTTGCCCGACCCCGCTCCGGCGACGATCAGGACGGGGCCTTCTGTCTGGAGGACCGCCTGCCGTTGGATGTCGTTGAGGCCGTCGAGGAGGGGGGAGGTGACGCTCACGCGACGATGCTAGCGCGGGCTCGCGACCCGTCCGACGATCGCCGCCCTGACCTGGACCTTCGGCAGATGCCGCGGGGCGGATCCCCGGGGTACCGTGAGCGGATGCGGGAACGATCGCGGATCCGTGCTGCCGTCCGGGCGTTCGGGTTCGGCTGCCTGATGACGGCCGCCGGTCTCGGCGGATACGTCGGCTGGCTCCTGTGGGGCACCGGCCTGGAGACGGCCCGCGCCCAGGAGGAGCTCGGCGACGATGTCCGGCCGCTCTTCGAGCACCCCACGCCGCCCACCGCGAACGAGCGCTACCTGACGGGTGAGGCGTACGCCGCGATCGTGATCCCCTCGATCGACATCGACTTCATCGTGGTCGAGGGGACCGACTACGAAAGCCTGAAGAAGGGACCCGGACACTATCCAGAGTCCGCGCACCCGTGGGACGGGACGGGTCAGGTTGCGATCGCGGGACACCGCACGACGTATCTCCATCCCTTCCTGAACCTCGACCGCGTGAACGTCGGCGACCGGATCGATCTGATCACGAAGCACGGGACGTATCGCTACGAGGTGAAGCGCCGGTACGTCCTTCCCGAGGCGGGATCGGGTGCTGCGATCGTCGACACGAAACGTCCCACGCTGGTCCTGACGACGTGCCACCCGAAGTACTCGAGCCGTGAGCGCCTCATCGTGACGGCGATGCTCGTGCAAGGACCCGAGGACCCGTAGGTCACTCGTCCTCGGAGGACGCGGCGTCGAACATCGCCCGAGCGACGTCCTCGATCGCACCGTCGATCCGCTGCTCCTGGGACTGGTGGATCTCCTGCTGCTTCAGAAGCTCGTCGACCGTCCCCTCGAGGTCCTCGAGCGTGTGGATCGCCTCCTCCACCTCGCCGTCGGCGAACCTCTCGAGCGACTCCTCCAGACCATCCTCGATCTCCTGGGCGGCGCTCTCCGAGATCCTGCCTTCGGCGACGCCTTCCGCCATGACGTCCTGGAGAGCGACCACCGCTCCTTGGAGCGGGTCGACGGGGGGCGGGGTCGGGGACGCAGAGGCTGACCGGGACGGCGATGCGGAGGGTGATGGGGATGGTGACGTGGACGGGGAAGGGGACGGGCTCGATGACCGGGTCGGCGACAGCGTTGCACCGTCGGGGGGATCCTCGCCGCCGAAGAGCGCGAGGGCGAGACCGCCCAGGAGCGCGAGCGCGACGGCCGCGATCATCAGCGGGACCAAGGGGCGACGGGGCGGTGGTCGATCGGCCCTCCGTGGCAACTCCTCGGTTCGCCCTGTGGGGATGTCGACCGCCGCAGCCGCGGTCCCCGGAGCGACCACCGGGAGGGGAACGGTCGCGTCGATCGACGATCCGAGCGCCGCCCGCTCCTCCAGGGCGGTCGTCATCTCCTCGACGCTCTGATACCTGGCCGCGGGATCCTTCTCCATCGCGCGCAGGACCACGGCCTCGAGCGCCTGGGGCACGGACGGCTCGAGCGCGGAGGGTGGGGTCGGGGCATCGTGCACATGCTGATAGGCGACCGCCACGGGGTTGTCGGCTTCGAACGGTTGCCGGCCCGTGAGCAACTCGTAGAGCACACAGCCCAGGGAGTAGATGTCCGAGCGATGGTCCACCGGTTCGCCGTGGGCCTGCTCCGGCGAGACGTAGCCGGCCGTGCCGAGGATCGCGGAGGTGCGGGTGATGTCCTCCCCGTCGAGGCCACGGGCGATCCCGAGATCCATCAGCTTGAGACGACCCTCGCTCGTCAACATCACGTTCCCCGGCTTGACGTCGCGGTGCACGATCCGGGCGGCGTGCGCCACCGCCAGCGCATCGCCGACGCTCGCGGCGATCCCCGCGGCCTGCCCGGGCGCGATCCGCCCTTCTCGCCTGAGCACGTCCGTGAGCGTCTCTCCCGCGACGTGTTCCATCACGATGAAATGGACGTCGCCCTCCGAGCCCGCGTCGAACACGGCCACGAGGTTCGGATGGGAGATCCGCGCGGCCGCCAGCGCCTCACGCCGGAACCGCTCGATGAACGTGCCGTCGCCCGCGAGCCAGCTCCCGAGGATCTTGACGGCGACCGGCCGGTCCAGGACCCGGTCGGTCGCCAGGTAGACCTCGGCCATCCCACCGCTGCCGAGGAGCTCGCCGACCGCGTAGCGGTCGGCGAGCACCGTTCCCGCCATGCTCACCCGTTCAGGCTACGGGAGACACCCCTAAGCAGACCCTAAGGTCCTCACCCACCCGACGCGAGAGCCCCCCACTACTCCCACTCGATGGTGCCGGGTGGCTTCGAGGTGACGTCGTACGCAACCCTGTTCACCCCTGGGACCTCTCGGACGATCCGCGAGGCGATCCGGTCGAGCACGTCGTACGGCAACCGGGCCCAGTCCGCCGTCATCGCGTCCTCGGACGTCACGACGCGCACGATCACGGGGCTCTCATAGGTCCG
>CBHFMJ010000003.1:0-31413 GCA_965994715.1 uncultured bacterium
GCTGAGTAGAGAACGCGGCGCCCCGGCGTCGCGGCCCCAAAGGTCTCTCGGGCTTCCGCGTTTCCAGGCTCCGCGCTCGGGGAACATCCTGAGCCTGCGAGGCGTCCTTCCCCTGCGACCCAGTCGCACGAGGCACGCGGGGGAGCGAGCGCTAGAATCCGCGGCCGGATCGAGGACCCGAACCCGGAGGAACCAGGTGGCCGAGCGCACGGAAGAGCGCGAAGACGACGACGTCGGAACGGACCGGGAGCTCGACGAGCTCGAGCCGACGGAGGAGGACCTGAACGAAGCCGCCACACCGGCGGCTGCCGACGTCGAATCGATCCACGAGGTCCTCGAGAAGCAGGAGGCCCGTGACGACGAGGACGAGGCCGACGAGGAGGAGCCCGTCGTCCCGATCTCGACGACGAAGGCGGACGATCGTCTCGAGCCGATCGAGGCTCGGGTCGTTCCCATCCAGGCGACCGAGTTCGTATGCAAGAACTGCTACCTGGTGAAACATCGCAGCCAGCTCGCGGACAAACGGCGGATGTTCTGCCGCGACTGCGCCTGATCGATCCCAGGCTGCCGGTCGCGCTCACCCTCTCCCTCGTCGGGGGCGTGCTGTCCGCGCTCGCGTTTCCGCCCGTGGCCGCCTGGCCGCTCGCTTTCGTCGCCCCCGCGTTGCTCCTGATCGGGCTCCGGAACGCCACACCGGCACGCGGCTTCGCCCTCGGGCTCGTCTACGGACTCGTCGGCTTCGGACTCACGCTCTCGTGGCTCCAGCTCTTCGGCACCCTCGCCTGGGGCGCCTTGACGGTCCTCACGGCGGCGTCCGTGGCGTTGTTCGGCGCCTGCTCCCCGTTGGTGCGTCGGTCGGGCCACCCGATCCTGAATGCGCTCGGGGCTGCGGCGTTGTGGACGTCGATCGACTGGCTCCGGGGACTCTGGCCGCTCGGTGGCTTCACGTGGGGCTCCCTCGGCGCCTCGCAGGTGGCCAACCCGGTCACGGTTCGCCTCGCCGTCCTCGCCGGGGTGTTCGGGGTCACGTTCGCGGTGGCGTTCGCGGCCGCCCTCGTCGTCGAGGCCGCCGGCGCGGAGAGGACGCCGACGCGGCTCGCCGCCATCGGCCTCGCGGCGATCGCGACGCTGGGACCGGCGGCGATCCCCTTCGCGGAGGCCACGGGGCGCCAGATCGACGTGGCCGCGATCCAGGTCGACTTCCTCGAAGGGGTCGCAGGACGGACGCGGGAGGAAGGAGACGTCGCGGTCACGAGGCTCAACCTCGAGCTCCATGCGACGCTGAGTGGCGATCCTCCCGATCTGGCCGTCTGGGGAGAGAGCGCTCTCGACCCGGGCTCGCTCTCGATCCTCGACGAGGTGCGGAGCACGATCGCGGAGGTCGGGACGCCGGTCCTCAGCGGGGCCACCTCGGCGGATATCCGATCGGGTGAGGAAGGCGACGCCCTGTTCAACCAGGCGGTCGTCTTCGACGGCGGGGGAGCGGTGGTCGACGTGTACAGGAAGACCCACCTCGTCCCGTACGGCGAGTACATCCCCTGGAAGCCAGTCGTCGGGTGGATCTCGGCCCTCGAACAGATCGCCTACGAGCTCACGCCGGGGGAGCGACTCCACACGTTGACGGCGCCGGGGCTCGCTCGGTTCGGAGCGCCGATCTGCTTCGAGAACAGCTTCCCGGCGCTCGGTCGCGAGCTCGTCCGCCAGGGCGCGGAGTTCCTCGTGGTCCTCACGAACAACGCGTCCTACGACCGCACGGCCGCATCCGCCCAGCATCTGCAGATGTCGCGCCTCCGTGCGATCGAGGACGGCAGGTGGATCGTCCACGCGGCCGTCTCGGGGATCACCGCGTTCATCGACCCGACCGGCCGCGTCCACGATGAGACCGAGCTGTTCGAGCCGGCGCTGATCCGGCAGACGATCCGGGCCTCGTCGGAGCGGACGTGGTCGGTGCGACTGGGGGACTGGCTGCCCATCCTCTCGTTGATGATCGTGGTGGGTCTCGGCATGGTACCCCGGCGTCGGCGTCGCGAGCGGCCCGACCCCGAGCCGCTCGCCGAGGGCGTTCGTTCGCTGGTGATCCTGCCCACCTACGACGAGGCGGCGACCGTCCGTGACGTCCTGGCCGGCGTCCTCGAACACCCGGGGGTGGACGCGCTGGTCGTCGACGACTCCTCACCAGACGGCACCGCACGGATCGTCCGGGAGCTGATGGCCGGGGAGCCCCGGCTCCGACTCATCGAACGGCCCACGAGGTCCGGGCTCGCGAGCGCCTACCAGGAGGCCTTCCGCAGGGCGCTCGAGGAGCGGTACGACCTGATCGTGGAGATGGACTCCGACCTCTCCCACGATCCCGTGCAGCTCGGTTCCCTCCTGGCCGGCGCTCGCGACCGCTTCCACCTCGTGGTGGGGAGCCGGTACGTCCCCGGAGGCTCCGTGACCAACTGGAGCCGGTTCCGCCTGGCGCTCTCGAGGGTGGGCAACACGTATGCGCGGCTGATGCTCGGCGTGCCGGTGCACGATGCCACCAGCGGCTACCGCGTCTACCGTCGCGAGCTGCTCTCGGACCTCGTCGCCCAGCCGTTCCACGCCGACGGTTATGGCTTCCAGGTCGAGCTGGTGATGCGCTCCTGGCTCCGGGGCTGGGCGATCGGGGAGGTGCCGATCACGTTCCGCGAACGGGAACACGGTCATTCGAAGCTCTCGCGGCGGATCGTCGTCGAGGCGCTCTGGCTCGTCACCCGCTGGGGCATCGCCCTCAGGGCGACCAGGAGGCCGTACCGAGGAGGGCCGGCCGCCGCCTGAGGATCCTCTGCCCTCGCGCGACGCTACCCCGATAACGTTCATTATGTAACTTCCCTGGGAACGACCGTTGAGGCAACTCCCTCCCCAGCCGATCTGGCACCCGAGCGATCCGCCCGACACATCGAGGGCTGACCTCGTTCTTGCTTCGGCCCCAGGTGGATGTGAAGCTCCGTCCGGCATCGATCCCGCCGATCGGTCGGATGGTCTGCGCCTTCCGGCCGATGCCCACGTCCCCCGTCCCCCGTAGGGTGTGGGTCGACCGGCCGACAGCGCGTTCTGTGACCCGACGTGGCGTGAAAGACCAGGAGGAGAGATGGACGGACGGAAGCACCGGCGCCGGGGACTCCTGGGACCGATCGTGGCGTTGGCGCTCCTCGTCGGTCAAGCGGGGATCCTGACGGCGCGTGCGGCACCGCCCCTGGACTCCCCCGGGCCGCCTTCCGCCGACGGCGTCGTCCCTGTCATCGCCGACACCCAGTCCTCGAACGACGACTGCGGCCAGCTCGGCTTCGACCACGGGGTCTCGATCGCGAGCAACGGCCAGGCGTCCAGCGGCGCCATGACGGTCACCGTCTCGGGCTACAACGGTCCGACAGGGTTCGCGGACTGGTCTGCGACCCTTCCGGTCCACGGCGTCTACGTGAAGGGCGGACCGAGCGGCGGCGACCTCTTCGGCTATCCGGCCGGCGATACCGGCGATCACGACCTCCACACCCCCCAGAAGCCGGATGGCGGGTACTACTCGGTGAGCCACCTCGCCATCTGCTGGAACGACGTGGCGCCCGAACCCGACGTGTCGGTCGTGAAGGTGAACGATCCGGGCGGCGTCGTCCAGAGCGGCGACTCGATCACCTACACCCTGTCGGTGTCCAACGACGGCACCGCCACGGCGAGCGACGTGCACGTCGCCGATCAGCTGCCGGCGGGTGTCACGTTCACCGACGCGACCGCGGGCTGCGGCGAAGCTGCCGGCCTGGTCACCTGCGCGCTCGGTGACATCGGCGCGGGTGCGAGCGTCTCGGTCGACATCACGGTCACGGTGGACGACGGGATCTGCGGTCCGATCGTGAACGAAGCGCACGTCTCGGCTGCGAACGAGGCGGAGCCGGCAACCGGCAACAACGACTCGAACGAGGTGAGCAACTCGGCCGGGTGCGAGGAGCTCGGCGCGCCCGACCTCCAGGTCGCGAAGATATCGGACGCCGGTGGGATCCTCCACGAAGGAGACTCCTTCCTATACACGATCACGGTCACCAACGTGGGCGACGTGGAGGCCACCGGCGTGGAGCTGATCGACGCGCTCCCCCCGGGGGATGCCCTGAGCATCTCGGTCTCGCCCTTCCCGATGTTCGACGGGCGCCCATGTGTCATCGCCAGTTCCATCCCACCGGGTGGTACCGCCCAGGCGACCCTCAACTGCGGCCCCATCACGCTCGGCCCGGGCGACTCCGCTTCGGTCACCTTCAGGGTCGCCGTGACGGGTGAGGAGTGCGGTGCGATCACGAACGTCGTGGATGTGGAGGGCACCAACGAACCGACCGTCAACGTCGGTCCCGACAACCATGCGGAGGCCTCGGACGAGATCACATGCGCGCCCCGGATCAGGCTCCGGAAAGGCGGCCCCCCGCTCGCGCACGTCGGCGACACCGTAGCCTACACCTTCTCCGTGACCAACACGGGAGGCGTCGACCTGACGGATATCGACCTGACGGACCCGCGATGCGACACGACACCGGATCGTACGGACAACGGCAACGGCGACGCCGTCCTCGCCGTGGACGAGAGTTGGGCGTTCGCGTGTGACCACACGATCGTGGCGGCCGACGGCGACCCCGTCCACAATCAGGCCACCGCGACCGGGGTTCACGACGGAGGAACCGTCTCCGACACCGAGACGCACGACATCGACCTGATCCATCCCGACATCGACCTCGAGAAGTCGGCGAGTCCGACGTCGGGTCCTGCCGGGACCGCCATCGTCTACACCTACGCCGTCACGAACACGGGCGACACGACCCTCTTCGACATCTCGGTCGACGACGACATCGTCGGACACGTGGGCGCCATCGCTTCGCTCGCAGCGGGTCAGAGCAGCGAGCTGACGTTCGAGATCACCCTCGGCTCCTCCCCCATCACCAACGTCGCCACCGCGACGGGCTCCGACGTGCTCGGGGCATCGGTGAGCGACGTCGACGAGGTGACCGTCTCGGCGGTCGCGGGCGGCGCGGGTGGAGACGGCGGCGAGGGGGCCGCGGGTGGGAGCCCGTTCACGGGCTCCGCCACGGGCACCCTCTCGAGCTGGGCCGCGGCGTTGGCCGTGGTGGGATCGCTCCTTCTGCTCGCAGCGTCCCGCAAGCCTCGCGAGACCGACACCGAGTAGGCGAGGCGAGAACCGGTCGTCGGGCCCGGCTCTACCGATCTTCCGCACATGCTTATGTTTCTGCATCGCGCAACAGTAGGGCAACGCCTCGAGTATCTTCCTCTCCTCCGAACGGACTACTCCGTCTGCTGCAAACGGTGAGGCCGTTCGCCCGATGTGTCCCCCGGATGGTGGGGTTACCTTTCTGGGCAAGAGGACCACGGTGTACGCCGTAGGACGTCGACCGGGTCCATAGGGCAACGAAGTGGCACAGACACCAGTTGGGGGGTGGAGGATGGGTACCAGAACGAACTCTCGGCAGAGCCGGCGTCGAACCAAGCGCGGGCTTGCCTCGTTCGTCTCGTTCGTGCTCCTGTTCGCGTTCGCACTCGGACAGAGCTCGCTGAGCGCGCTGGCAGACGACGCCGGCACCGATCCCGTCGCCGCCGAGGAAATCCTCTCGGACGGCAGTGCGGGTGAAGGCACGCTTCCTGTCGAGGAGGCTCCGGCCGAGGAGGCTCCTGCTGAGGAGGCTCCCGCCGAGGAGGCACCTGTGGAGGAGGCTCCCGCCGAAGTTCCGGCAGAAGAGGGTCCCGCGGCTGAGACCGACGCGGACACCTCGGGCACCGGAGCGGCGGCAACGGGGGCGGGCGAAGCCCGCAAGGGCCAGATCGACGGCGCTCGTGTCAACCGGACCACCGCGATCGCGGCTCCGGCGGCGCCGCCCGCGTCGGAACTCGACGGTGGCGATATCGACCTCGACTACGTCGCGGCCGGTCCCTTCACGTACGACCACGCCACAGGTCTCGGCACGCACCCGCAGTTCGGGTACGACAACCGGACGATCAGCAAGTCCAACGGCGTCGTGGAATCGCTGGAGGCGGGCGACTTCGAGTGCGGGGACCACGTGACGTTCTTCACGGAGATCACCGTGGACTCCGGCGCCGCGGCAGGCGGCACGATCGAGCTGGACTACACGTTCGGCGCTGAGACGACCGGCCAGCCCGGACTCGGGTTCGACGACATCATCAGCGTCGAGATCAACACGCCGGATGACGGGAACAAGAACCTCGACGGCGACGAGTCGGCGACCCTGATCGCCGAGGGGTTCGACTCCTCGGGCTACGACCAGGTGACCGGCACCGTCGAGATCGAGGGGCTCGACGCCGGTGACGTCGTGATCGTCCGGCTGATCGCGCAACTCACTTGCATGCAGGGTGAGACCCCGACCGGGAACATCCTCAACGCGATCGAGTCCGGCCGGGTGTCGAGCAACGGCGATGACACGATCCCGGTCGGCCAGCAGACCGTCCCGATGAAGACCTCGGGGTTCGTGGCCGAGCCCGCGATCGACATCGTGAAGACCTGCCCGGATGACGCACCCTTCGGGGACGACATCACCTACACCATCACGATCACGAACAACGGCAACGAGGACCTCGAGAACATCGTCGTCTCCGACACGGTGAACGGGAACCTCCCCGACGACATCTCGGACCTCTTCGCCGACACGCTGGCGGCCGGCGCATCGGACTCGGCGCAGTACGTCTACACGCCGGATGCGAACGACCCGGACCCGCTCCCGAACACGGTGACCGTCACGGCGGACGGCGTGTTCTCGAGCACCCAGGTCACCGACACCGACACGTGTGACACCGACATCACGCACGTCCCCGGGATCGACGTCGAGAAGACGTGCCCGCGGTCGGTGGCGTTCGGTGCGGACGTGACCTTCACGATCACGGTGAAGAACACCGGTAACGAGCCGCTCGAGAACGTCTCGGTGACCGACGCTCTGCTGGGCGGCGACATCACGGCGGCGTTCAACCTGCCGGACCCGCTGCCGGTCGGTAACACCGTGTACTCGCACGACTTCGTCTACACGCCGGGCACCAACGAGGACCCGGTCGAGAACTCGGTCACCGCTTCCGGTGACGGGGTGGACTCCGGTGTCACCGACACCGACACCGACGAGTGCGAGACCGACGTCACCCACGAGCCGGACATCGACGTCGAGAAGACGTGCCCGCTCGATGTGGCGTCCGGTGAGGACATCGAGTACACGATCACCGTCGAGAACACGGGCAACGAGGCGCTGGTCGGCGTCACCGTGGACGACACCCTCCTGGGTGACATCACGGACGACTTCGACTTCGACTTCTCGAACCCGTTCCCGGTGGGTGCGACGGCCACAGCGGTCGTCACCTACTCGCCGCAGGCCGGTGACCCCGACCCGATCACCAACACGGTGACCGCGACGGGCGACGGCGGGGACTCGGGAGTGGAGGCCTCGGACGAGGCGTCCTGCGAGACCGACATCCTCCACCCGTCGATCGGCGTGACCAAGAGCTGCACCCAGCTCGCGCACCCGGGCGACACGGTGACCTACACGATCACCGTGACGAACACGGGTGACGAGGATCTCGACGGCGTGACCGTCATGGACACGATCCTCGGCGACCTGTCCGCATCCTTCGCGGACGAGCTCGCGGTGGGTGCGTCCGAGTCGCACGACTTCGACTACGTGGTGCTGGACAGCGATCCGGACCCGCTCGTCAACGAAGTCACGGCGAAGGGCTCGGGCGTCGGCAGTCGCGTTGCGGTGGAGGCCCTGGCCAACTGCGTCACGGACCTGATCCACCCCGCGATCGAGATCGTGAAGACGGTGAACGAGGACACGGTGCCGATCGGCACGACCGTGACCTACACCTACGTCGTCACGAACACGGGCGACACCACGCTGTACGACATCAGCGTCGACGACGACATCCTGGGGCACATCGGGGACATCGCGGTGCTCGAGCCCGGGGAGTCCGCCACGCTGACGAAGGACTTCGTGGTGGGTGACGTTCCGGTCACCAACGTCGGCACGGCGACCGGCGAGGACATCCTCGGCCGGTCGGTGAGCTCCGACGACGACGCCGTCGTGACCCCGATCGCCGGCGCGACCCCGCCGAACCCGCCGACCCCGTTCACGGGATCGGACGCCGGACGGCTGGGGATCATCTCGATGGTGCTCTTCGGGATCGGCGTGACCGTGGTCGCGACCACCCGGAAGCGCCGGCCGGAGCGCGAGGCCGCGTAACCGTCGAGCGGTACGGAAGGAAGGGGCGGGGTCCAATCGGGACCCGCCCCTTCCTGCGTCTCCGGCCTCAGTCGACGAAGATCAGCGTCACCCAGAGGAACCCGCCGTGCGCGTACACCCCGACGCCGACGCGACGGAATCCCCTCCCGAGGATGTTGTCCCGGTGAGGGTCGCTCTTCATGAACGCCTCGTACAGCGCCCGCATGCTGCCGCCCGCGCCCACGTTCTCCCCCGCCACGTTCCACGACACGGAGGTGAGCGTGGATCCGAACGAGGTGGTATGGAAGATCCGCCCGGCAGACGCCATCCGCCGGCTGTGCGCGTCCGCGATCGCCCGGAGCCGCCAGCCACGGTCCAAGACGACCTGTCCGTGATCGCTCCGCGCGGTGTTCATCCAGCCGAGCATGTCGCGGCGAGGCGTCCAGGCGGCTCGTGCGCTGGGCGCGAGCGCGCCGAACACGACGGTGAGGACGAGCGTGAGTCCCAGGACCTTGGCCCCGACCAGACCCCGTCTCATCGGTTCGCCTCCTTGCCCAGCGGGCAGCCCCATGGCCGCCCCTGGGGACCGACATGGGCACCGGGCGGCCGGTCTTGAGAGGGATCTGCCTGAAGATGACCAAGAGGTGTACTCGGGATGAGGTAGTGGCACCAGAGCTACCAGCGGAGCTTCAGCGCTCGGGCCGCGCGAGCTTCGTCGAGGCGACGCACGGGCGTGGTCACGGGCGCCTCCCGCAGGAATTCGGGTCGCTCGCGAGCCTCCTCCGCCGTCCGGCGGAGCGCCTCGCCGAAGGCCTCGAGGGTCGCCTTCGACTCCGTCTCCGTCGGCTCCACCATCAGGGCCTCCTCCACGACGAGAGGGAAGTACACCGTCGACGGGTGGAACCCCAGGTCGATCATGCGTTTCGCGACATCCATGGCCCTGATCCCGGTCGCGTCTCGGAGCCGCTTCGCGGTTGCCACGAACTCGTGCATCGGCCGCATGCCCGGATGCGCGAGCGGGAACTCCTCCTCCACGAGGCGAGCGAGGTAGTTCGCGTTCAACGCCGCCAGCTCGCTCACCTCCCTGAGCCCGTCAGCACCGTGCAGGAACACGTAGGCGTAGGCCCGGACCAGGATCCCGACGTTCCCGTGGAACCCGTGCATCCGACCGATCGAGCGCTCCCCACCGGGGTCGAGCGAGAATCCCCCATCCGCGTTCCTCCGGACGGTCGGTGCGGGCAGGAAGGCGGCCAGCTCGTCCTTCACCCCCACCGGTCCCGCCCCCGGGCCACCTCCTCCGTGCGGTGTCGCGAACGTCTTGTGGGTGTTGATATGGACGATGTCGAAACCCATGTCGCCGGGACGACACCGCCCGAGGATCGCGTTCAGGTTCGCCCCGTCGTAGTAGAGGAGCCCGCCCACACCGTGGATCGTCGCCGCGATCTCCTCGATCTCCTCCTCGAACAGACCGAGGGTGTTCGGGTTGGTGAGCATCAGACCGGCCACGGAGTCGTCCACGAGCTTCGCGAGCGCCCCGGCGTCGACCAGACCACGGGCGTCGGAGCGGACCGGCACGGCCTCGAACCCCGCGAGCCGCACGCTGGCGGGGTTAGTCCCGTGGGCGGAATCCGGGATGATCACGCGACGCCTCGCGTCGCCGCGATCCTCGTGGAACGCGCGCATCAGGAGGAGACCGGTCATCTCGCCGCACGCACCGGCCGGCGGCTGCAGCGTCGCCTGGTCCATCCCGGTGATCTCGCACAGAGCGCGCTCCAGGCGCCACAGGAGCTCCAGCACGCCTTGCGTGGTGCTGTCCGGCTGGAGGGGGTGGACGCGCTGGAAACCCGGGAGGGCGGCGATGGACTCGGCGACCTTCGGGTTGTACTTCATCGTGCACGAGCCGAGGGGGTACATCCCCGTATCGAGGCCGTAGTTCATCTGCGCCAGGCCCGTGTAGTGGCGGACGAGGTCCACCTCCCCCACCTCGGGCAGCCCGGGACGACGTCCGCGGGCGTGCTCCTCCGGCACGGGAGCCTCGGCAACGTCCAGGGGCGGCAGGCTCCAGGCGCGGCGGCCGGGAACGGAGCGGTCGAGGATCGTGCCGTCGGCTCCGGGACCCTGCCGGCGGATCGGCGCCCCCACCGCGTTCACGCGAGCGCCTCCCCCATCGCCTCGGCGAAAGCATCGATCTGCTCCTTGCTCCGCCGCTCCGTGACGGCCACGAGCATGACGTCGTCTCCCTCCCGCAGCAGGGGGACGCCCGCGAGGAACCCGCGCTCCACGAGAGCGGCGACGACGCGGTCCGCAGCGACGGGAACCCGGAGCGCGAACTCCTTGAAGAACGGCACGGAGGGATGCAGGAGTGAGACGCCCTCGATCTCGGTGAGCCGGTCAGCCGCGTAGGCTGCCTTCGCGGCGCATCGACGCCCGACCTCGACGAGGCCATCCGGACCGAGCCACCCGAGGTAGATCGTGGCCGCCACCGCCATCAGGGTCTGGTTCGTGCAGATGTTCGAGTTGGCTTTCTCACGACGGATGTGCTGCTCTCGCGCTTGCAGGGTGAGCACGTATCCGGGCGTGCCGTCGACGTCGACCGTCTCCCCCACGATCCTGCCGGGCATCCGGCGCACGTCCGACATCCTGGCGGCGATGAGCCCCAGGTACGGGCCGCCGAAAGCGAGATGGTTCCCGAGGGACTGGCCCTCGGCGACGGCGATGTCCGCACCGAGCTCCCCCGGCGGAGCCAGCACCCCCAGGGAGAGCGGATCGAAGACCTGGATCGCTCTGGCGCCGCCCTCCCTGGCCGCGGAGAAGAGCTCGGAGGCCGGCTCGAGGATCCCGAGCACGTTGGGGTGCTGAACGACGACGGCCGCGACGTCGTCTCCGACGGCCGGCGCACCTCCCCGGCCATGCTCGGATGGGAAGATCTCCGGCTCGTACCCGGACCCCTTCCCGTACGTTCGGAGGGTCTCGACCAGCCTCGGGTCCACCCCCTCCGAGACGAGGATCCGGGTCCGTTCGCCCCCTCTGGCCATGTGTACGGCCTCCACGAGCGCCGTCGCGCCGTCGTAGAGGGAGGCATTCGACACGTCCATCCCGGTGAGCTCGCACACCATCGATTGGAACTCGAACAGGACCTGGAGCACGCCTTGCGAGAGCTCCGGTTGATACGGCGTGTACGAGGTCGAGAACTCCGATCGGGCGGCGAGCGCCCACACCACGGCGGGGATGAAGTGGTCGTAGGCGCCGGCGCCGGCGAAGCACACCAGCTCGTCCAGGTGCCGATCGCGTGCGGCGAGCGCGCGGAGGTCCTCGACGATCTCGAGCTCCGAGACGCCGTCCGGGATCCCGAGCGACCCCTCGAGACGGACCGAGGGAGGGATCTGCTCGAACAACTCGTCGAGGGAGTCGATGCCGATGTCCGAGAGCATCTCGTCGATCTCGGCATCCGTATGCGGGGCGAACTTCACGGCGAGCAGTGTACGGGCAGACCGCAGCTCAGCCGGAGCGGTCCTCGAGCCCGTACTTCGTGACGAGCGAGAGGTAGTCGCGCTGATAGAAGACCTTGCACCTGATCTCCGGATAGCGCTCGCGCAGCTGACGGACCTTCCGGTTCTTCCTGGTGACGAGCTTCTGGTTCAGCGTGGTGATCTCGATGTAGAGGTCGAACTCCGGGAGGAAGAAGTCCGGGGTGAAGCGGCGCACCACGTTGCCCTCACGGTCCCATTCGATGTCGAACGATGTCGGCTCGTACTCCCAGACGATGCCGTAGAAGTCGAGCAGCTGCGCGAACTGGCGCTCGGAAGCGTGGGCGAAACCGACCGTTTCGCTCTTGGGGAGGGACTCCAACGTGGGTGCGACCGGGGTCACGGCTCGCGCGCTCACGACCCTCCTGCGGCCGCCCGTCTGCGTTTCGAGAGGGTCCCCTCCAGATCGCTCCAGACCTGGTCGAGGGCGATGGCGAAGACGCCCTGTCCCTTCTGGAGGAGGTCGATCACGGCCTCCGCCGAGTGGGCCTCGTAGACCCCACGGCCGTCCGACATCAAGGTGACTCGGTGCGTGGGTCGCTTCATCGAATGCAGGTGCTCGACGGCCTTGCGGACCCGCTGGAGGGACACCCCGGTGTCCAGGAGCTTCTTGATGACCTTCAAGGAGACGAGGTCCTGGAACGAGTACAGCCGCTGCGTCCCCGACCCTCGCGCGTCGCGGATCGAGGGCGTCACGAGCTCCGTCCTGGCCCAATAGTCGAGCTGGCGATAGCTGATACCCACGATCCGACAGACGTCCGGTACCCGGAACCCCTCTTCGCTCGTCATCGCTCCCCGCTCATCACAGCTCGGTAATTACGACGGTGTCGTTGCAGCGTATGCCCATAGGAAATCCGTGTCAATGGAAGGCGAGCAAGGGGCGGGATCCCCCCGCCCGGCCCTCATCGGCTCAAGTTCTGAGCGCCTTCCGTCGATGGAATAGCTGCACTACCCGGAACGAGGGACCGGCCGACGAGGGACACACCGGATGAGACGAACCCGAACCGCACTCACGAGGATCGCCCTCGTATCGGCTCTCATGACGGTCCTGACCGCGCTCGCTCCCGCTCCGGCGGGCGCCGGGACACTCTCGCCGAGAGCGCGGATGTACCGAGCCACCAACACCAGCCGCGTGCTCAACGACGTCCGACGGGTGGACATGCACTGGCAGATCTCGAAGCTCGCGCGCAAGCACAGCATCAAGATGGCGAATACTCCGGATGGTTCCGGAGGGTTCGGCAAGCTCTTCCACACGAAGGACCCTGCCAGCTACTACCTCAAGAGCACCAGCTGGTCGACCTGGGGAGAGAACGTCGGCGTCACCGGTGGATCGGTCGCGGATCTGCAGCAGGCGTTCATGGACTCCCCCGTCCACCGCGCGAACATCGTGAATCACCGCTTCCGACGCGTCGCGCTCGGCACCTACCGGGACGACGACGGCCTGCTCTGGGTGACCGTCTTCTTCTACGGCTGATCTCGTCGGCCTACCGACTCATTCCGGCGGGCCTTCGGGCTTGAAGTCCTCGGGCGTCACTTGGTCGAGGAACTCCCTGAACTTCTCGACCTCTTCGTCCTCCTCGCCGGGGATCAGGATCGACGCCTCGTCGAGCACGTCCTCGCTGGCGAAGATCGGGACGGCGAGCCGCACGGCCAAGGCGATCGCATCCGAGGGTCGGGAGCTCACCTCGTAGTGGTCCCCGTTCCGCTGGAGCTCGATCGTCGCGTAGAACGTCGAGTCTCGGAGCTCCGTCACGACGATCTTCTGCACGGCGACGGAGAGATCCTCGAGGATGTTCTTCATCAGGTCATGGGTCATCGGCCTGGGGGTCTGGACCCCTTGCAGTGAGAGCGCGATCGCGGCCGCCTCGGAGGCCCCGATCCAGATCGGCAGGTACCGCTCCCCGTCTCGCTCCCGCAGCAACACGATGGGCTGGTTGGTCGGAAGCTCCACGCGAACGCCTTCCAGCTGCATCTCGATCATGTGTTGGCACTGTACGAGGGGCCTGCGACCGAGCGCAACCTCCCTCAGGCGGGGACGGCGAGATGCGGGAGCAGGGCGTCCGGATCGGCCTTGAGCGCCGCGGTATCGGAGATCTCCAGGATGTCGGAAAGGTTCCGGTACCGCTGCTCGAAGTCGAGGCCGTACCCGACGACGAAGCGGTCCGGGCAATCGAACCCCACGTATCGGGGGGTGAGAGGGACGATCCGTCGGATCGATCGGTCGAGGAGCGTGCACACCTCGAGCGAAGCGGGGTTGCGGGACCGCAGGATCGACAGGAGATAGGAGAGCGTGAGCCCCGTGTCGACGATGTCTTCGACGAGCAAGACATCGCGGTCCGTCAGATCGATCTCGACGTCGAGGAGGATGCGTACCCGTCCCAGCGACACCTCGTGACCGCCGTAGGGGCTGATCGCCATCAGATGGGTCTCCAGCGGCAACGGGATCTGGCGCATCAGATCCGCGAGGAACACCGTGCCGCCCTTGAGCACCGAGATCAGGACGGGCTCACGCCCCACGTAGTCCCCGGTGATCGTGCGGCCGAGCTCGTCCACGCGGCGGTGGATGTCCTCGCGCCCGTACAGCACGCGAGCGAGCTCCGTCATCGGGTTCGGAGCCTAGCATCCGTTCGGCAGGAGCTGGTGGAGCCCGGCCAAGGTCGGCGGCGAACCCGCGTCGATCAGTCCATGAGATCGGCGATCACGCCGCCCAGCGCGGACGAGACGGCGCCGACGGCCCGGCCCCACCAGGAGCCGCGGGGCTCCTCCGGGGGAGGGAGGTCCGCCACCAGGACGGGCACCTGCCCGAGAACAACTCCGCCCGAGGTCACGCGGAGGGTCCCCACTTCGGAGCCGCTCGCGGGAGGGTACGCGACCGACCTCGCTGCCGTGACGATCCGATCGACCCCCCCGGTGTCCTGCACGCGCACGAGCGCCTCCAGCTCCTCCCCCGCCACGACGGGCACGGTGCCGCCACGCACCCGAGCGCTCCCGAGCGGCGCTCCTTCCGAGACCAAGGTCCGCATGTGATACGCCGCGAACCCGTGGTTCAGGAGCGCGGCCGCCTCGGAGAACACCTCGTCGCGACCGCCGAGGACGACGGCAGTCAGCTCTCGCCCGCCGCGTTCGGCGGTCGCGACGAGGCAGTACCCCGCGCCCGCCGTGAACCCAGTCTTCACCCCGGAAGCTCCCGGATACAGCCACAGCATCACGTTGCGATTCTGGATCCGCCGTGGCGGCGCCGAGTCCGAGCGGACGACGACGAGCCTGCTGGCCACGAGCCGCCGGAACGCCGCGTGCCTCCGAACTTCGCGTAGCAGCGTGAGGACGTCGGATGCCGACGACAGACCTCGGTCGTCCAACCCGTGGGGAGACGCGAAGGTCGTCTCCGCCATCCCGAGGGCGCGCGCTCGCGCGTTCATCGCCGTGACGAACGCGCTGACGCTCCCCGACTCCCCGATCGCGAGCGCCTCCGCGGCGTCGTTCGCGGACCCGAGGAGCAAACCGGCAAGCAACCCCCGGACCGAGACCCGCTCGCCAGGCCGGAGGCCGAGCGATGACCCCGCCCCGTACTGCCCCCGGCCGAAGACGGCGTCGGGATCGACACGGATGGTTCGATCCAGACGCCCCTCCTCGGCTTCGAGGACGAGCAACGCCGTCATCAGCTTCGTCAGGCTCGCGACCGGTCGCGCCGTCGCAGCGCCTCGCTGATACAGGACCTGCCCGGCGGCGAGATCCATCAAGACGACGGCCGGGGCATCGATCCGTGGGACCGGGACCGGGTCGGCCGGCGTGGACAGCCGCGACACGAACGGGGACGGCGATCCGTTGGGTGGCACCGGCGTCGAGGGTGGCGCGGCCGGGGCCCCGATCGCCTGCAGCCACGACGCCTGGGCGATCAGGAGCAGGAGTGGCAGGAAGGCGGCCGCGCCGGCGGCGGCCCTCCGCTTCACGCGCTGCGAAGGTTGTCGCGCAGGTTCGTCCGCAACAGGGCTTGCTTGAACTTCCGCGACGTGGACGACAGGTTCGCGAGGGTCTGGGCCGCGGTGCGGCGGGCGTCCGGGTTCTTCTGCCGGAGGGTCGGCGCCACGATCTGGTCGAAGAAGGACGACTCCCGGTCCGCGAAGTGCTTGTACATCGTGAGATGACGAGCCTCGATGCCGTAGCGGAAGAAGTCCTTCACGATCGACAGGATGATGAAGTCGTCCCCGTCGTAATACCGGGCGCCCTCGGGGCCGTGCGTGGAGATGATGCCGAACGCTTCGAGCTCCTTGATCCGGTCGCGATCGATCCCCGTGGCGGTGGACATCTCCTCGAGCGACATCTGCAGCCCGGTTGGTGCATCCGCGATCTCGTCGGTCGCCGACACGTCGTCACCGTCGGTGGCCTCTCCGTCGGATGCGGCCCCGACGTCGTCGACCCCATCGTCCTGATGGAGCAGCCGTTCCTTGATCACCTTCAGGGGGAGGTACTCGTCGCGCTGGAGCCGGAGGATCGACTTCAGCCGGTCGACGTCGTGGCGGTAGAACTTGCGGTAGCCGGACGGCGTCCGCTCGGGCTCGATCAGCCCCTCGGCCTCGAGGAACCGGATCTTCGAGATCGTGATGTCCGGGAACTCCGTCTTCACGGACACGAGGACCTCACCGATCGACTGGTAGTTGCGCGTGCCGGCCATCTCCACCTCATCCCCCTGCCTGGAAGAACGTCAGCCTGAAGCGTCCGATCTGGACCTGGTCGCCCGTGGCCAACTTCGTCTCGTCGACCTGCTCGCCGTTCACGTACGTCCCGTTGAGGCTCCCCGCATCGCGGACGAACCACTCCGCACCCTTGCGCTCGAACGTGGCGTGCGCACGGGAGACGGTGATGTCGTCGAGGAACACCGTGCTCTCCGTGTTCCGCCCGATCGTGGACGTGTCGGTGTCGAGCAGGAACGTCGACCCTGCGTTGGGGCCACGCTTGACCTGAAGGAGCGCCTGCCCGGGTTCGAGCTCGTCTTCCGGGAAGGGGAACTCGATGTTCTCTTCGTCGTCGGGCTCGACCGGCGTGAGCGTGACCGTCGAGTCGTCCTGAAGGGGAGCTCCGCACTCCGCGCAGAAGCGTGCGTCGTCGCGGTTCGGATGTCCACAACGAGTACAGAACACCGTCTGCTTCCCCTCTTCCCCCACCTGGTGTCGACGTTCGCTGTTGGGGCCAACCGTCGACCTCGACGCGTCGGCGACGTTATCTCAGCACGTCAGGAGGGTCAACCGAGCCTTCGCCGTACCCTCGACCTGGCTGCTCGGTCACCCTCGACCTCGCTCCGCTGTGACCCTCGACCTGCGCTGGAGTATGGGTCGAGCGTCGAGGGCGTGCTGCTCAGGAGCTCGAGATGTGCTCCTGGTACGCCGCGGCGTCGAGCAGCCCCTCGATATCCGCCGGATCCGCCGGGTCGATCGCGACCAGCCAGCCGTCACCGTAGGGATGCTCGTTCACGAGCTCGGGATGCTCTTCGAGGGCCGCGTTCCGTTCCACGATCGTTCCGGAGACCGGTGCGAACACGTCGCTGACGGATTTCGTCGACTCCACCTCCCCGAACGCCTGACCGCTCGTCACCTGCGTGCCCGGCTCGGGGAGGTCGACGTACACGACGTCGCCCAGCGCGTCCTGGGCGAAGTCGGTGATGCCCACGCGGACGCGTCCGTTCTCCGATCGCGCCCACTCGTGCTCTCGCGAATACCGCAGGTCTTCCGGGTACTCCACTCGTTCCTCCGTTCTCGGTTCGCCGTGGCCTGCGTCGGCGATGACCACCAGCGCGGGCCGGGCGTGACCTTACTCCTCCAGCACGCCTCGGTCCGCGAGGGCGTCGCGGACATCGATCGCGTAGAGGCCGGCCGCGAGGTAGTACTCGACGATCCCCACCGCGTACGCGAGCCATCCCCCGACGAGGAGGACGTCGCCGAGCGGGCCGCCGGCGTTGCCCCAGGCGATCCACGCGATGGCGGCCATCAACGAGAAGGTGGCGATCTTGCCGATCCCGCGAACATCCACCCGGATGTTCCTCCCCCAGAGCAGCACGGCGCCGCCGAGGACGACGACGACATCGCGAACCCGGATCAGCAGCGCCGCCCAGAACGGGACGATCCCCGCGATCGCGAACGTGACGAGGCCGGCCGCGATCGCCAGCCGGTCGGCGACCGGATCGAGGATGCGTCCGAGCTCGGTGACCTGGCCCGTCCGACGCGCGACGTACCCGTCCACCCAATCGGTGCTGACCACCACGGCGAACAGCAGGATCCCCCAGACCCTCGTCTGCTCGTTCGCCGCCAGCCAGCAGAAGAGAGGGATCGTGGCGATGCGGGCGAACGACAGGATGTTGGGGACGGTGACGATGGCGGAGGATGCCGGCATCGTCTCCGTCGTCCCTCTCATCCGTCGGGCCGGCCGGATTCGAACCGGCGACCTTCTGACCCCCAGTCAGACGCGCTAACCAAGCTGCGCCACGGCCCGTACGTGGGCAGTGTAGCCGTGCCGGGTTGCGGCTCCACGCCCCCGCTACGCGTCCGGGCCTCAGCCTCCCCGCGTCCGTGGCCGGAATCGCATCCGGATCGGGATGCCGTCCAGGTGGAAGGCCTCGCGCAGCCTGTTCTCCACGTACCGGCGATAGCCGGGGACCGGAGGGCGACGACCGCCTCCGAAGAAGACGAACGAAGGAGGACGGCTCGCGACCTGCGCCGCGTAGTGGAGCGTGCCGGAGGACCGGGGCGGGGGTTGCGCGCCCTGGAGGTCCTGGAGCACCTGGTTGACCCGAGAGGTCGATGCGCGGCTCGCCCAACGGGTTCGGAGCTCGAGGAGCAACTCCGGGACCTTCTCGACGCCCTGGCCGCGGACCGCGGAGGTCCGGATCACGGTGGCGCGGGCCAGCAGCGTCGCCTCCTCGGTCAGCTGCTTGAATAGCCGATCCTTCTCCTCGACCAGATCCCACTTGTTCGCGACGAGGAGCAGGGCTCTGCCGGCCTCCAGGACGCGGAACGCGATCTTCTGATCCTCTGCGGTGAGCCCCTCGGTCGCATCGAAGACGACCGCAGCCGCGTCGGCTCGATCGATCGCCGCGCCGGCTCGAACGAAGCTGTAGTACTCCACGCCCTTCACGCGGATCGCGCGCCGCATCCCCGCCGTGTCGACGAAGCGGATCCGCCCCGACTCCCGCCAGTCCACGAGCGCGTCGACGCTGTCGCGGGTCGTCCCCGCCTCCTCGAACACCACCGACCGCTCCTCCCCCACCAGCGTGTTGAACACGCTGGACTTGCCCACGTTCGGCCGCCCGACGATGGCGAAACGCGGCTCCTCCTGGTCCTCACCGTCGTCACCCCCGGCCCTCGGGGCGTCCGGGAGCAGGTCGACGATGCGGTCGAGGAGCTCGCCCACTCCCCGACCGTACTTCGAGGACACGGCGATCGGATCGCCCAGCCCCAGCGCGAGGAACGCGGGCACCTCCGCCTCGTCCTCGGCCGCATCCACCTTGTTCACGACCGCCAGGACCGGGGACGCCGCCCGTCGGAGACGGTGCGCGAGCTGGGCGTCCTCCTCCGTGATCCCCGTCGCGACGTCGACCACCAGGAGGACGAGCTGGGCCTCGTCGATCGCCCGCAGCGACTGCAGGCCGGCGAGCGCGTCGACGCCGGTGGCTCGGTGGAGGTACCCGGCCGTGTCGACGAGCCCGAACCGCTTCCCGTTCCACGTCGCCTCGAGCTCCACGCGGTCCCGCGTGACCCCCGGGTCGTCGTGTGCGATCGTCTCGCGCTTGCCGAAGAGCCTGTTGACCAACGTCGATTTCCCGACGTTCTGGCGGCCGACGACGGCGATCCGTGGAACGGTCACGACCGTGATCCCTCCTCGTCGGCCCGAGGTCCCTCGGGGACCAGGAGGCCTGGCGCCCGGCTGGCCACCGCGTCGAGCGCGGCACGGAGCGTCCCCTGGACGCCGAGATCGCTCGTATCGATCACCACGGCGTCGTCCGCCGGGACGTGGGGATGGACCCTCGCATCGAGGCGGTCCCGCGCGTGGAGTGCCTCGGCGACATCGGTCGCGCCCCGTTCGTCGACCCGGCGGCCCGCACGCTCGCCGGGCGCGGCCACGAGGAAGAGCTTCAGCGGGGCATCGGGGAACACGACCGTGCCGATGTCGCGCCCCTCCATCACGGCTCCGCCCACACCCAGAGCACGCTGGGCGGCGCGCATCGCCGAGCGCACCGGAGGGTGCTTCGCGACGGTGCTGACCGAGGCCTCGACGTCCGCCGTCTCGAGGTCGTCGGAGGGCGGCGCGCCGTCGATCAGGAGCTCCCCGTCCGTTCCGGAGCTCAACGTGAACTCGAGGGTGTCCATCAGCCGGGCGAGCGCCGCCCCGTCCTCGACATCCGCGGATCCTCGAAGGGCCGCGAGGGTGAGCGCGCGGTACATCGACCCCGTGTTGACGTACGGCAGCCGGAGCTCCCTCGCCAGGAGCCGGGCGAGCGTGCTTTTCCCGCTCCCGGCGGCGCCGTCGATCGCCACGACCCGGACCGTCATCGCGCCTCCTCGAGGTCGGCACCCAGCGAGCGCAGCAGCCCGAAGAACCCAGGGAAGGAGACGGCCGCCGCCTCGGCACCGTCGATCTCAGAGGACGCCTCCGCTGCCATCGCCGCCACGGTGCGCGCCATCACGATCCGGTGATCGCCGGCGGAGCGAGCGGAGCCGCCCCGGAGGCCGCCGCCCTCGATCACGAGATCGTGTTCGTCCTCCTCGGCCAGCCCCCCCAGGCTCCGGATCCCGTCGGCGAGCACGGAGAGCCGGTCGCTCTCCTTCACGCGGAGCTCGGCCGCGCCACCGAAGCGTGAGGGACCGTCCGCGTGGGCGGCGAGGGCGGCGAGGATCGGGACCTCGTCGATCACCAGTGGGACCTCTCCGGCGTCGACGTGAACCGGCCGGACCGATCCCCTCGGGGCCAGGTGCATCGTCCCCACCGGCTCCCCCAGGACGGACCCCTCGACCTCGACGTCGACCTCCACACCCATCCGTTCGAACACCTCGAGGAACACGAGCCGGCTCGGGTTGAGCCCGACGCCCGTGAGCGCGACCTCCCCGCCGGTGAGCGCGGCTGCACCGAGCAGGAACGCGGCCGACGACGGGTCCCCCGGCACCTTCCCGCGGAATCCCTCGTGACGGAACGGCCCGTCGAGCACGATCCCCCCCTCCGTCGCGCGCACGGGGGCGCCAAGGGCGCCGAGGGCGCGCTCCGTGTGGTCCCTCGTGGGAACAGACTCCGCGACCGTCGTGGCGCCGTCGGCCTCGAGGGACGCCAGGAGGACGGCGCCCTTCACCTGCGCGCTCGGGACCTCGGGCTCGAACCGGATCCCGTGCAGTTCCCCACCGCGGATCGTCACCGGAGGATGCCCGTCGCGCGTGGCCACGTCCGCCCCCATCGCCCGCAGGGGCGCGGCCACTCGCTCCATCGGTCTCGTCACGAGGCTGGCGTCGCCGGTGAGGACCGTCACGAAGGGACCGGGGGCCACGAGCCCGGCGAGCAGCCGCATCGCGGTGCCGGAGTTCCCGCAGTCGAGCTCTCGATCGGGTCCTCGGAGCGAAGCACGACCTTCACCGTGAAGGTCGAGGGCGGGGAGGTCGAGGGTCGAGGCCTCCTGGTTCCACGTGGAACCGTGGCGTTCATCGGAGGCCCCAGGGCTCGAGGCCCAAGCCTCGAGTGCAGGTCGAGTCGCTGGAGCGAGCTCGGCGAGGCAGGACGCGGTGGACCGGATATCGAGGGAGTGCGGCAGACCTTCGAGCGAGCTGCGCCCAGCTCCCGTGACCGCCAAGATCAGCCAGCGATGGGCGATCGACTTGTCTCCGGGGACGGTGGCCTGCCCTCGGAGGGGGCCTCCAGGCATCACCCGGACCTTCATCGGCGTCCTCACGCGAGCCGGATCGGATCGAGGCCCGCGCCCGTCAGCACGCGAGTGGCATCGTCCGCCGCCGCGGCCGCGACCGTCAGGTGCACGGTCCCGCGCCCGCCCTCCGGCGAGTGGACGATCTGGAGGTCCTCGATGTTCACCCCTCCCTCCGCGAGGATCGCGGTCAGTTCCGCGAGGGCGCCCGGGCGGTCGGGCGCTTCCACCTGCACGACGGCAACGCCGGACCGCACCTGAGGCTTGGTCGCCAGCCGGAGGCGAGCCTCCTTCGCCTGGGCGAACGTCGATCGGACGGACTCCCCTCGGCTCTCGACCACGTCCTCCCGCAGGAGGCGCAAGCGGTCGACGTAGAGGTCGATCGCCTCGGCGATCTGGGCGCGGTTCGCCAGGAGGATCGATGACCACAGGCTCGCGTCCGAGGCCGCAAGGCGCGTCAGGTCGCGGAACCCCCCGGCCGCCAGCAGGAGGATCTCCGGCTCGTCGGCCTCCTCGCTCGCAGCGAGGCTCATCAGCGCGGTGGAGGCGACCTGAGGGAGATGGCTCACGAAGGCGACGAGGCGGTCGTGGCGATCGGCCGGCATCCGGACGGGTCGGGCGCCGAGTCCGGAGACCCACGTCTCGACGACCTCGACGGCCGCGGGGTCGGTGGACCCCGTCGCCGAGAGCACCCACACGATCCCGTCGAGCACGGAAGGGGACGCGTGCTCCGGACCGGAGCGCTCGCTCCCCCCCATCGGGTGCCCCGGGACGAAGCGGCGCAGTTGGGCCCGGTCGGCTCGCTCGGCCACCTCCCTGGCCACGGAGTCCATGATGCTCCCGACCTCGGTGACGATCGCGTCGGTGGTCGCGGACAGGGCGGCGGCGACTGATCCCGCGATCATCGGGATCGGCGTGCAGACCACGACGAGCTCGGCGCCCTCCACGGCCTCCTCGAGCGTGGTGGCCCCAGTGAACCCGCCGACCGCGGCCGCCCGAGCCGTCGTCGAGGGGTCGACGTCCCAACCGGTCACGGTGGCGCCGGCCCGCGCCGCGGCGAGCGCGACCGACGTGCCCATCAGACCGGTCCCCACGACGGCGACCCGCTCGATCGGCCTCGGAGCCGAGGCGGCGCCGGCCGTCATCGGGAACCCCGTTCAGCCGACGTCATCTCGGAGCGACTCCGCGCCGTCCAGGTACACGTGCGCGACCTCGTCGAGCGTCCGATCCGAGTGGAAGTGCACGAGGACACGGATCACCGAACGCATCGAGCCCTCCACCGGGATCTCCCGCGCGCAGAGCAGCGGAACACGGCCCAGCCCCATCCGACGAGCGGCTTCCGCGGGGAACGCGGACCGCAGGTCCTCGGTCGCCGTGAACAGGATGCTCACCAGGTCATCGGCCTCGACCGCGTTGCGCTCGAGGATGGATGACAGGAGCCGCTCGGTCGCTCCGAGCAGCGCGTCACCGTCGTCCGATGGCACGCGGATCGCGCCGCGCGCCGCACGAAGCCTCATGGACACCCCTCATCGCTCTTCCGGCTCCGGGCGCGACGCCCCGAGGTTCCCAAGGCTACCCGTCGACGACCCGCCTGAGCGCGACCACCTCATCCAGCGTGAGCTCGCGTCGCTCCCCGGGGCCGAGGGTGCCGAGCCGGACGGGCCCGATCCGCACGCGGACCAGGCGGACGACCGGCAACCCGACGGCGGCCAACAGCCGACGGACCTCGCGTTTCCGTCCCTCGGTCATCACGACGCGGACGGCCCCCCGGTCGCCGGAACGACCGGCGACCCACGCGTTGGCAGCGCTCGCGAGGCCGTCGTCCAGCTCCACACCACGGCGCAGCAACCCGACGTGTTTCGGCGTCGGGAGGCCCTCCACCTCGGCGAGGTACTCCTTCTCCACGCCGAACCGAGGGTGCGTGAGCCCGTTCGCGAGGTCCCCGTCGTTCATCAGGAGGAGCAGCCCCTCGGTGTCCCGATCCAGCCGGCCGACGGGGAACACACGAGGACCGTCCGTAGGGAGATACGCGCGGATGTCGGGACGCCCCTGCGGGTCGCGCATCGTGGTGACCACCCCCGCCGGCTTGTGGACGGCGAAGTACTTGACGTTCGGGTCGAGGTTGACCTCGAGACCGTCGACCCGAACCTCATCCTTGGAGGGGTCACCTCGATCTCCGAGTGTCGCCACGTTCCCATTCAGGGTGACGCGACCGTCGACGATCAGCTCCTCGCACGCTCGACGAGAGCCGTAGCCGGCGCGAGCGAGGAGGCGCTGCAGTCGTTCGACCGCCACTGCCTAGTCGCCGGGCTCGGTGGGCTCCGGCGGTGGGGTCTCCGTGTCGGCATCCTCTGCCTCCCCGTCGATCCCGAGGAGTGGCGCCAGCGACGGAAGGGCGGCCAGCGACGGCAGACCCAGCCGCTCGAGGAAGGACGGTGTCGTCGCGAACAGGATCGGCCGGCCCGGCGTCTCCTCCCGCCCCGCCTCCTCGACGAGCCCCTTGTCCTGGAGCGCTCGGAGGACCCCGTCGGAGTTGACACCCCGGATCGATGTGATCTGGTGCCGGGTGACCGGCTGCTTGTACGCGACGATCGCGAGCGTCTCGAGCGCCGCCTTCGTCAGCCGGGCCTGACGGGACGACAGCACGAATCGCTCGACCTCGGCCGCGGTGTCCGGGTGGGTGAACAGGCGCCAGCCACCCGCCACGTTGCGGAGGACCACCCCCGCACCGCGGGCGTCGAGCTCCGCCGCGAGCCGGTCGCACAGCTCCTCGACAGTTCGGCGCTCGATCTCGAGCGCCTGCGCCAGGACTGACGAGGCCAGCGGTTCGTCCGAGACGAACAGCAACGCCTCGAGGGCTCGTGTGTCCGAGGTGGTCGTCACGCTCTCCGCTTCCGACTCCGTCATCTCAGCCCTGCCACTCGACGCGGATCTCACCGAACGTGTCGCCCTGCACCAACTCCACCCGGCCGTCACGGTACAGCTCGAGGAGCGCGAGGAACCGGACGACGACCTCGATCCGTTCCCCGCAGTCGGCGACGAGGTCGCGGAAGGAGGCGGCGCGCCCGAGACCCTCGATCCGGCGCTCGACGGCGGTCATCGCCTCCGCCATCGTGTAGCGGATCGGCGTCACGTGGCTGAGATCGAGCGTCGGGGGCGGCCGTAACAGCTGCGCCGCGAGGCCGGCGAGCGACCGCGAGTCCACCTTCGTCATCGGGTCCGGATACAGATGCGAGAACTCGGGACCGGGTCCGACGTCCCTGGTGAAGAAGCCGGCCTCGTCCTCGAGACGGCGAGCGAGCTCGACCGCGACCTTCCGGAACGCCGCCAGCTCCATCGACCTGGCGTAGGCGAGATCCGGGGAGGCGCCGAGGAGGTCGTCCTCGTCCGTCTCGGTGTGCCTCGGCATCAGCCGGCCGACCTTCAGCTCCAAGAGCACGGCGCACATCGCGAGGAACCACGTGACCTCCTCGAGGTCCCAGTGGTCGGCGTCTTTCGCGTAGGCGAGGAAGCCGTCGGTCACGGTCGCGACCGACACGTCGCACACGTCGACCTTCTGCTCCAGGATCAGCTCGGCCAACAGCCGGAACGGCCCCGTGAACGTGGGCAGTTCGACCGCGAACGCACCGGCCCCCTCGCCCGTCACGGCCGTGAGAACCCCATCGCGTCGCGCACGGCGTCCATCGTCTCCCTCACCACGGGTCCGACGCGCTCCCTCCCCTCGCCCAGGACCTTCCACACCAACCCCGGCTCCGATGCCAGCTCGAGCCGTCGTTCCCGGATCGGCCGGAGCTCCTCGATCAGGCGATCGGCGAGGTTCGTCTTGCAGTCGACGCAGCCCAGCTCCCCGGAGCGGCAGTGATCGCGCGTCCAATCGACGATGTCGGGCGAGAACCGCGTGTGCAGGGCGTAGATCGGGCAGATCTCCGGCCTGCCCGGATCGCCGAGGCGGACCTTCTGCGGGTCGGTGATGAACGAGCGCACCTTCGCTCGGATCGTGTCCGGGTCGTCGACCAGGCCGATCGCGTTGTCGAGCGACTTGGACATCTTCCGGCCGTCCGATCCCGGCACGAGCGGGAAGTCCGACAACAGCGGCTGGGGCTCGACCAGGATCTCGCCGAAGAGCCGGTTGAACCGTCGCACGATCTCCCGCGAGATCTCGAGGTGGGACACCTGGTCCTCTCCCACCGGCACCAGCTCGCCGCGGACGATCGAGATGTCGACGGTCTGGAGCACCGGGTAGCCGAGGAGCCCGAAGTTCGCGACGTCGCGCTCGGCCATGTCACGCAACCGCTCCTTGTAGGTGGGCACGCGTTCGAGCCAGCCGAGTGGTGCGATCATCCCGAGGAGCAGCGCCATCTCCGCGACCTCGGGGAGATCCGACTGCAGGTAGAGCGTCGAGCGCTCGGGGTCGATGCCGCACGCGAGGAGATCCAGCACGATCGCCTCGACCAACGATCCCAGCTCCGCGGTGCGGTCGTAGTGCGTCGTGAGCATGTGCCAGTTCGCGACGAAGTAGAAGCACTCGTATCCCTCGTCCTGGAGTCGGACCGCGTTCCCCACATTGCCCGCCCAGTGGCCGATGTGGAGATCGCCCGTGGGACGGAAGCCGGTCAGGACGCGGCCGCGGCGCGGCTCCACGCCCTCCGATCCGGACGCATCGTCGGACGGGGACGAAGAGGTCACGATGCGGCCGATGATACCGGCCCCGCCTCCCACGGCCGGGAACGCCCGACTCAGAAGCGGAAGAGGCCCGAGCAGTCCACGCCGGAGAGGGCGTCGCATACCGCGCCGGCAAGGAGCCTGGCGACGCCGAGGAGGAACGTGAACAGGAACAACACTACGAGGACGATCAGCGCGAGGTATCGGTCCGCGTTCCGGAACACCTCGCGCGCGTGTGGGGGAAGCAGCAGCGCCAGGAGCCGGCCGCCGTCGAGGCCAGGGACCGGCAGGAGATGGAACACCATGAGCGAGACGTTCGTGAACACGAACGTCAGGATGGCGAGCCCCACCTGACCCCCGACGCCGGCACGGATCACGATCCCCCCGAGCACGGCCAGCGCGAGCGACGCGACCGGACCCGCGAGCGACACGAGGACGACGTCACGGGGGTGACGCCTCAGGTAGTTCGTGTCGATCGGTGCCGGTTTCGCGTACGCCGCCGGCATCATGAACGCCTGCACGGTCCAGAGCAACGCCACCATCGCGCCGATGAAGCCGCTGCCGAACGGGTCGAACCACGGCTTCGGTCGGAGCGTGATCCGGCCCCACAGCCGCGGGGTGGGATCGCCGAGCGCCGCGGCCGCCCGGGCGCGCACGTACTCGCGGAGCGACATCCCGATGAACAGGGAGACGAGCATGTAGGCCGCGAGTCGGAGCCCGAACGCCGTGAAGTTCCCCATCCCTCACATCCAGACGTGAATGAGCGGCGGGGACGCGACGGCACCATCGGCGATGTCCATCGCGGCGAGGACACGACGCCCGGCCTCCGCCGCGGCGTCGCGATCTCGCGCGTGCACCTCCCCGATGGGCGTCCCGGCCTCCAGCCGGTCGCCGATCTTCGGATGCACCACGATACCGACGGCGGGATCGATGGGGTCGCCTTTGCGCCGCCGACCGGCGCCCAGCCCGACGCTCGCGAGCCCGATCGCCTCCGCATCGACCGCCGCGAGAACACCGGTGCGGTCCGCGAGCAACGGCTCGCGTACGGGGGCGGCCGGGAGCACGCCGGCCGGATCGTCCACAACGTGAGGATCTCCTCCCTGCGCCTCGATCATCCGCCGGAACCGCTCGAGCGCTTCCCCAGAGCGGATCGCAGCGTCCGCCTGCGCGAGGGCCTCGTCATGCCCGGGCCCCCGCGTGTGCTCCAAAGCTCGAGCGGCGAAGAGCAACGCCGCTTCGCGGAGACGACCCACCGAGTCGCCCCGGAGCACGGCCACGGTCTCCGCGATGTCCAGGGCGTTCCCTATCGCGTCGCCGAGCGGCTGGGACATGTCCGTCACCGCGGCACTCGCCGCTCGGCGCCAGCCGGCGGCGAGCGCGAGGCATCGCTCCGCGAGCGCCCGCGCGTCCTCCACGGTCTTCATGAAGGCGCCCGAGCCGGTCTTCACGTCGAGGAGGATCAGGTCCGTCTCCACCGCCAGCTTCTTCGACATCACGCTGGCAGCGATCAGCGGGATCGACGGGACCGTCGCCGTGGCGTCGCGCAACGCGTAGAGAGCGCCGTCGGCCGGCACGAGGGTGGGTGACTGCGCGGCCACCGCGCATCCCACGTCCTCCACCTGCTTCCGGATGTCCTCGGGCGACAGATCCGTCCGCACGCCGGGGATCGACTCGAGCTTGTCGAGCGTCCCGCCCGTGTGTCCGAGCCCCCGGCCCGAGAGCTTCGCCACGCAGAGCCCCAGAGCCGCGGCCAGCGGGGCGAACACGAGCGTGACCCCGTCGGCGACCCCGCCGGTGGAGTGCTTGTCGACGGTCGGAAGGTCCGCTCCGGAGAACCGAAGGGTCTCGCCCGAGTCCACCATCGCGGTCGTGAGCGCGAGGGTCTCCTCGTCGTCGAGACCGCGAAGCAGACACGCCATGAGGAACGCGGCCGCCAGCGCGTCGGACACGTCTCCCGCCGTGTAGCCCTTCACGAAGGCACGGACGTCAGCGGGAGGGAGCGACCCGCCGTCCCGCTTCGCTGCGACGATGTCGCGCGGATCGTTCACGGTCGACGACCCATCAGGGCAACCTCCGTCGCTGGTCGGTGTGAACCTCAACTGAAAGGTGTGCCTCGCCCGACCGTAGAGAGGATCCCTTGACGTCGGGAACCGTTGACATCGACATCAGCTCGACCCCTCGATCCCCAGGAGATCCACCAAGCTCTCCCCTTCGAGTCCCGTGCCGTCTGCCCCGAGCAGGCCCGCCACCGTCTGTCCGAGATCGGAGAACGAATCTCTCGTGCCGAGATCGACCGGTCCGCCGCGGAGCCCGGCGGCCAGGAGGGGGGTCCGCTCGCGTGAATGGTCGGTCGGCGGGGTGGTGGGGTCGCATCCGTGGTCCCCGGTGAGCAACAGCACCCCCCCGTCGAGGGATGCGATCAGCTCCGGGAGCCTCCTGTCGAACGCCTCGATGCACGCCGCGTAGCCGTCCGGGTCGTTGCGGTGTCCGTATTTGGAATCGAAGTCCACGAGGTTCGTGAAGACGAACGCCGGCGCCGGTCTGCGCAGGTACTCGAGCGTGAGATCCACCCCGTGGTCGTTGGAGTCCGAGTACCTCCCCTCCGTGATCCCCTGGCCCGAGAAGATGTCCTGGATCTTGCCCACGCCGAGGACGGCGACCCCCGCCTCCTGCAGCCGGTCGAGCACCGTCGGGCCGGGCGGCGGAACGGAGAAGTCGCGTCGCTCCGGGCTCCGCACGAAGGCGCCGGGGCGGCCCTCGAACGGCCGCGCGATCACCCGTCCGACGTTGTGCGGTCCGACGAGCAGGCGGCGCGCCGCTCGTGACCATTCGTAGAGAAGCGGCAGGCCGACCACCGACTTGTGCGCCGCGATCTGGAACACGGAATCCCCCGACGTGTAGACGATCGGGCCGCCCGTCCGGAGGTGTTCCTCCCCGAGCTCCGCGATGATCTCCGTCCCGGACGCGGCGCGGTTCCCGAGCACGGTCCTGCCGATCTCCCGCTCGAACGGCTCGATGAGATCCGGGGGGAACCCATCCGGATACAACGGGAACGGCTCGTCGAGCCGGATCCCCATCATCTCCCAATGGCCCGTCGTGGTGTCCTTCCCGGCGGAGCGCTCGGTCGCGCGACCGTGAGCGGTTCCGGGGGCGACGGCGGCGTCGAGGCCGCGGATGCTCGTCAGGGATCCGAGTCCGAGCGATGCGAGGTTCGGGGCCCGGATCCCGCCCACCGCGCCGGCGGTGTTCGCGAGCGTGTCCGACCCCTCGTCCCCGTAGACCGCCGCATCCGGTGCGTCGCCGACGCCCCACGAGTCGCACACCACGACCAGCACGCGCGGCACGAGCGCGCCGGTCACCGGCCCTCCGCCTGCTTACAATCGATGCCCAGCACCGCCCACGGGAGGGCCTCGAGCCGCTCCGGGGCGATCGGCCGGCCACACCGCTCACAGATCCCGTAGGTGCCGGCCGCCATCTTCGACAGGGCTCGCTCCACGTCGGACAGGTTCGACCGCAGCGCGCGGACGACCGCGATCACCTGCGAGCGCTCGCCGGTGCTATGCCCTCGGTCGGCGAAGCCCGCGTCGTCCACGAACGCGACGTCGTCCGAATCCGGGTCGGCACCCTGGGACTCCATCTCGGCTCGGAGGAACGCTCGATGGCGCAGGAGCTCCTCTCGGAAACGCGCCAGCGCCGCCTCGTCGAGCGCGTCCGCCATCACGCCCGGATGCGCCGGCGGGCGCGGGGATGGGACTCCTCGTAGACCTCGCGGAGATGCCGGGCGGTCACGAGCGTGTAGATCTGCGTCGTCGCCACGCTCGCGTGGCCGAGGAGCTCCTGGACCACACGGACGTCGGCGCCACCCTCGAGGAGGTGGGTCGCGAACGAGTGTCGGAGGGTGTGCAGAGTGACCCGGCGGTCGATCCCGGCGAGCCGGACGTACCGGCCGAGCAGCCGGGCGCAGCTCTGGCGCGACAGGCGGCCGCCCCGCGCGTTGAGGAACAGCGCGCCTCGGCTGATCCCGGTCGCGAGCGCGGGGCGGCCGCGCGTGAGGTAGGCGCCCACGGCCTCCTGCGCGAACGAGCCGAGCGGCACCTCGCGCTCCTTCCCGCCCTTGCCGAGCACCCGCACGCTCCCCTCCTCCAGATCGAGGTCGTCGACGTCCATGCCCGTCAGCTCGGAGATCCGCAATCCCGAGCCGTAGAGCAGCTCGAGGATCGCCCGGTCACGGACGCCGGTAGGCGAGCCCTCCTCCGGCGCCTCGAGGAGTCGCCGGACGTCGTCCACGGGGAGCGGCCGCGGCAGGGATCGGGGCAGTCGGGGCTGGGCGACATCCGCGGTGGGATCCCGCTCCGTCACGCCCTCCCGCAACAGGAACCGATGGAAGGACCGGACCGCGGAGAGCGTCCGAGCCACGGAGGTCGCGCGGTAGGACGCGCCCTCCGGACCGTGCGTCGAGGCCGAGAGCGACGCCACGAAGGACCTGATCGTGCGCTCGTCCACATCGCGGAGGCTGCGCACGTCGCGATGCTCGAGGAAACCGACGTATCGACGCAGGTCGCGTCGGTAGGCCTCCAGCGTGTTCTCGGAGAGCCCTCGCTCCACCGTGAGGTGGTCGAGGTACCGCTCCGCTTCCCCCGCGAGCCCGTTCGCCACGACCGTCCTCCCTCACCCGGCCCCGTCGATCAGGTTGCCGAGCGGAACGTAGGGCGATGCGTGTGCTTCCGCGACGCCCTCGTTCGTGACCGAACCCCCCAGGACGTTCACCCCGCCCGCGAGGACCGGATTCGACCGGACCGCCTCCTCGAGACCCTTCTCCGCGATCGCCAACGCGTAGGGCAGCGTCACGTTCGTGAGCGCGTAGGTCGAGGTGTTCGGGACCGCGCCGGGCATGTTGCCGACGCAGTAGTGCACGACACCGTGGACGACGTACGTGGGATCGGAATGGGTCGTCATCCGGGACGTGGCGACGCATCCCCCTTGATCGATCGCGATGTCGACGATCACCGAACCAGGTCGCATCGAGGCCACAATCTCCTCCGACACGATCACCGGCGCTTTCGCTCCCGGAAGCAGGACGCTCCCGATCACGGCGTAGGCCTCGCGG
>CBHFMJ010000004.1:0-28972 GCA_965994715.1 uncultured bacterium
GCGGCATGCTCGGCTACGGGCCGTTCCACTACCGCTATGCGAGCGGCCGCGAGGGAGACGCCTGCAAACTCTCGATCGCCAGCAACGCCTCGTACATCTCGCTGTACTGCTTCGCCGCCGACGAGAAGGGCTACGTCGCCGAGCGGTACGTCAACCGGCTGGGGAAGGCAAACGTCGGCAGGTCCTGCGTGATGTTCAAGAAGCTGGCGGACCTGGACGAGAAGGCGCTCGTGGCGCTCATCAAGGAGACCGCGAAGATGGGCCTCGTCGCCTGAGCCCCGCGCCACGTGGTGGCCGCGGTCGTCGAGTAGCCTGCGAAAGAGAGTCGGATCGGCCGAGTTCACTGGGGGATATGGGTGACCGAGCGCAAGATCGGAACGCGTGAGGAGTGGCAGGCGGCACGCGACGAACTCGCGAAGCTCGAGGCGGAACACGCCGAGCGGAACGAGGAGATCAAGAGGAAGCGGCTCGAGCTCCCCTGGGTCCCGGTCACGAAGGACTATGAGTTCGACACCGACGAGGGGAAGAAGACCCTCGCAGAGCTGTTCGATGGCCGGTCACAGCTCCTCGCCTACAACATCATGTTCGGGCCTGATTTCGAGGCAGGGGCATGCCCCGGGTGCACGAGCCTCGCGGACGCGTTCGACGGCCAGCTGATCCACCTGAACAAACGCGACGTGACGTTCCTCTGCTTCTCCCGGGCACCGATCGAGCGCCTCTCCGCCTACAAGAAGAGGATGGGCTGGCAGTTCCCCTACGTCTCGACGCACGGGACCGACTTCCCGTTCGACTTCGGGCTTGCATTGACCGAAGGGCAGGCACAGCAGATCCCCGAGTTGAAGGAGATGATCGACGAGCCGCCGGGCTGGCTCCAGGAATGGTCGGAGCAGGTTGCCGCGGAGCTCAAGGACGGTCTGCGCGAGAACCCGAGCTACATCGCGTTCGCGCGTGAGAACGGGACCGTGTACCACACCTACACGGTGTCGGCGCCGGATCCGTTCGTCGGTCCCTACTTCGAGATGCTGCTCGAGCGGGCGCCGAAGCCGCAGCCGGATGAACCGCGCAGCTGGCGCAAGGACGAGTACCCGTTCTGAATCGCGGCGGCTAGGGCGCGGCAGCCCCTAGACCTTCGCGGTCCGGATCGAGTGCGGAGCGGGCCTCCTGCTCGTCCTGCAAGGCATCACGCGTGGCGGCACGGAGGAGGACGGCCTGCTCGTCGAGCGCTTCGATGCGCTCCGGAAGCGCCACGCGACGGAGATCCATCAACGCGGCAACCAGGCGTCGCGAGACCTGGGGCGAGCCCGCGCCGGCCATCCGGATCTCGTCGAAGGCGAGATGAACGTAGTTCTCCCAGGTCATCGTCTTCACGAGCAGTCGGATCTCGCCGCCCTCGTCACGAACTCGGCCGTCGGAGAACGGCCGACGCGCGAGTTGCCGGAGGATGTCGTGCAGGCGGTCGATCGCCTGCACGGCCGTCGTGGGGTCCTGGAACGGCGACTCAGAGAGCGAGCGCTCCGCGATGTCGACCAGAAGCCGCATCCCGTACGCGACGTCCTCGTCGAGGGTCGGCTCGAGTTTCAGGCTCAGCGCCGAGAAGAGCCGGTCCTCATCCAGATCCTCGGAACCGCCGTGAACGATGAAGAGGGGTCCGCCCGCGGGGACGAACGCGCCGAGAGCCGGGACGAGCTCCAGCACGCAGTCGGCCCGCGCGGCCTCGGCGACCAGTGCATGCGTCCCGATCATCGTCACGACGCCCGATGTTCGCGCAGCGACGACGCGCGGAGCCTCCGCATCGACGGGAGGCGGTGGGCCAGCGTCCGGGTACCGGCGGTCGACGAGCTTGCGTGTGTCCTGACCGACGAGCTCGATCAGGGCTGATACGCGCAGCGACTGGCCGATGTGGTGCACGTAGATCACCAGGGCGGCGATGCTCGCCAGCACGAGGACGTACGACGTCGCCACGGCGATGCCCGGAACCTGCCCCGTGCCATCGCCCCGGTCCACGACCTCGCGGATCGTCAGGACGGCGTGCACGAAGGTCGCGACGAAGAGACCGATCGCGAGCTGGCTGGCCCTGTCACGAAGGATCCGCTGGACGATCCGGGGCGAGAACTGCCCCATCGCCAGCTGGACGACCACCATCGTGATCGTCAGCACGAGCGCCGCGAGGCTCACCATCGAGACCGCGATCGAGCTCAAGATCGCGTTCGCCGAGGTCGGCCGGCCGACCAGCACCTGCGGGATCGCCTGATAGTCGGAGGCGCGGTCGAGGGCGATCGTGCCGAAGGAGATCGCCGCACCCGCGACCACACACATGACCGGCACGAACCAGAGGCTCGATCCCACGCTGACCGCGAGCTTTCTCAACCACATACGCCGAGCGTTACCCAACGAGCCCACGTCGCACGCATCGGGTAGTGCTTGACCGGTCCGGACGTGGCTGATCTTGAGGATGTGGTGGTCGACCCCGCCGTCGATCAGAGGCCCGGCGACCCGGGGCCGAGCTCCGCGTCGAACTCAGCGGTTCGGGGATGCCGCGCTGATATCGGCGAGCAGTGAGCCGGGCGCGGTCTCCACCGAGATGTCGCCCAGCGAGACGATCCCGACAGCCTTTCCACCCTCCACCACCGGCAAGCGGCGGACGTCCTGGGCTCGCATCATCCGAACTGCGTCGTGCACCGAATCCGTCGGGGCGAGGGCGGTGATGTCTCGCGTGTAGGCGTTCTCCACCTTGGTCGTCTTCGGGTCCGATCCTTCTGCCGTGGCCCGGATGGCGATGTCCCTGTCGGTGAGGATGCCGGCAAGCAGGCCCTGCCCATCCTCGACCAGCACGTCGCCGATGTCCTTCGTCTTCATCAAGCGAGCAGCCTCCTGCAGACTGTCGGTCTTCCGGACCGCATCGGGTGGCGTGGTCATCACCTGGCGGATCTCCCGAACGTCCATCGTGGAAGTGGCGTCCCCAGAGCCATGACTCGACGAAGATGACTGCCGCACACGACCAGACAGCCGTTCCATACCTTGGCGGCCCGTCACCATCCCTGCCGCGTATCCGATGCCGAAGCTCGCAACCGTGCTGATGAATCCCATATCGCTTCCTCCCCGATCCTCGGTTATCAGGTCGTTACCCAGGGCACGTCCTGGCCACGCACGCGAACGGAACAACGGCCCATGAGTTGGGGATCGAGCACCACATGGTTGAGCTCTTCCTGGTGGTGGACGTCTGGATCAGGGTTCGCTCTTGCCGCGGGGTTGGGAGGGGAGCACCGGTTGGCCAGTCACGACGGCCTCCGCCAGGTCGACGAGCTTGCGATGGGTCCGACGAGCCTGATCGCGGAGCATGTTGAAGGCGGCTTCCTCGTCGATGCCGTGGCGCTCCATCAGGATCCCCTTCGCCCGCTCCGTGATCGCCCGCCGGCCGAATGCACCTTCGAGAGCGTGGTACTCGGCGAAGCGCCGGAGCACGATGTCGATGGCGCTCTGCATCTCCTGCGGGTCATGTCCTCGGGCGATGTAGGCGAAGATCCCCCGCTTGGCGGCCTCGTTGACGAACTCTCTGTCTTCGACATCGATCACCGCGATCACCGGACACGCTGACTCGTGGACGATCCGGTCGATCATCTGCAGGCCCTTCGTGTTCCCCTCGTGGACGATCACCAGGGCCACGTCAGGGTGTTCTGCCGCGGTGATGTGCGCGACCTCGAGCAGGGAAGACTCGCGGGCGACGACCTCATGGCCCAACCCGGCCACCGTGCGGGTGACTTCATCGAGGCGTACTCCCGGCCCATCCGTGACCAGGACACGCAGACGGCGGATCGTCTCCTTCTCCATCGGCCTGCCGAAAGACTGCCACGATGCTAGCAGGGGGTATCTGCGTCCTCGCCGGCGGAGTAGACTGTAGCTCTCGGACCCAAGAATCCGGTCCGGCAGGTAGAGGCCCCCGACCCATGGTCCTCGCGTAGCGACCGGCGCCTGATGCGTCGGCGCTGGAAGGAGAGGGCCATGGGGACCAACCAGTCCTTCACCGCTCGAGTCGAATCTCGGAACGGCGTCACGATCATCGCGATGGGCGGTGAGCTCGACATGGCAAGCGTTCCGACACTGAGAGAGCATCTGACACAGGTGGAAGGTGAGGGCCCGGGAGTCATCCTCGCCGATCTCCGCGACCTGAACTTCATCGACTCGTCCGGTCTCGGCGCCCTCCTCGAGGCGAACAAGCGATCCGAGCTCAACGGGCATCGGTTCTTCACGGTGGGGGCGTCCCCGGCCGCTCGGCGCCTCTTCCAGATCACCGGCACCGAGCACCTGCTCGACGACAAGGACGCGGTCAGATTCCTCGACCGCTTCACGCGCGGGCAGGATCGAGCCGGAACCGCACGCGTAGACGCCGATGCTTGATTGGCGAGAGGGCGAAGCGACCAATCAGACCATCTTCCGAGAGATGAACGAGTGGACGGAGGAGGCGACCGATGCCCGGCTCGGCATCGACCGACCCTTCGACACCTACATCTGTGAGTGTTCGGACCCCCGATGCACGGACCCGATCAGTCTGACGCGCCAGGAGTACGAGTCCGTGCGGGCCGTGCCGGTGCGGTTCGCGATCGCCCTGGACCACGAGAACCCTGAGATCGATCGCGTGCTGTTCGAGAACGGGCGCTTCGCCACGGTCGAGAAGTTCTTCGGAGCCGGAGCGAGGATCGCCCGCAGCAGCGATCCTCGCCGCTAGCCGGGCCCTCTCCGAACGCGCCGATAGCCGGGTTACGCTCTGAGCGTGAGCCCAACCGAGCACCGCCGGTCGCCGATCCGCTCCCTCGTTCGCCGGAGGTCGGGGGGCCGAAGTCACGAGGCCGACCGCGACGACGGCCTGTCGGTATCCGAGGACTCGCCTCGGGACGGTCGGAGTTCGCGGCTCGTCGACAGCGCGATCTACGTGGACGGCGAACGGGTCGCCTCTCCCGCCTCGCTGCCGGAGACGCTCGAGACGCTGCGCCGGCAGCCCGAGGGGATGGCATGGATCGGCCTGTACCGTCCGGAGGAGCGGGAGGTCCAGTCGCTGGCCTCGGAGTTCCAGCTCCATCCCCTCGCCGTCGAGGACGCGATCAACGCTCATCAGCGGCCGAAGCTCGAGCGTCATGACGACACCCTGTTCGTGGTGCTTCGGCCCGCCCGCTACCTGGACGACATCGAGGAGGTCGAGTTCGGCGAGGTCCACGTGTTCGTCGGTCCGCGCTTCGTCCTGACCGTTCGTCACAGCGAGGCGCCGGAGTTCGGTTCGGTGCGCGACCGACTGGAGGGGGAGCCGGACGTCCTGCGTCGAGGGCCCGAGGCCGTGCTCTACGCGATCCTCGATAAGGTCGTCGACGGCTACTACCCGGTCGTCGCCGGTGTGCATCACGACATCGACGAGATCGAGGTCGAGGTCTTCAGCGGCGATCCGAAGGTGTCCCGCCGCATCTACGAGCTGTCCCGTGAAGTGGCGGACTTCCTGCGCGCCACTCGCCCGTTGATCGACGTCATCACGGCGCTCCGTGGAGGATTCGCCAAGTACCACGTCGATGAGCGACTTCAGGACCATCTCCGCGATGTCGAGGACCACTTGATCCAGATCATCGAGCGCGTCGACGAGTTCCGGGTGGCTCTCCGGGACATGCTCACGGTGAACGCCACGCTCGTCGCCCAACGGCAGAACGAGGAGATGCGCAATCTGGCGGAAGCCGCGAATTCTCAGAACGAGGAGGTCAAGAAGATCTCCGCCTGGGCCGCGATCCTGTTCGCGCCCACCCTCATCGGGACCATCTACGGGATGAACTTCGTTCATGTGCCCGAGCTCGACTGGGTCCTCGGGTACCCGTTCGCGCTCCTGCTCATGGCCGTGACGTGCATCGGCCTCTACGCCTTGTTCAAGCGGAGGCGTTGGCTCTAGGCGTCATACTGACCCGCGTGTCGCAGTCGGGTCCGGACCGGGAGCTGATCGCCGAAGAAGATCGGTTGTGGACGGAGCTGCACGATCTCGTCGACTCGATGCCCGCGGACAAGGTCGAGGAACCCGGCTACTTCGCGGAGGGTTGGTCCGCGAAGGATCTCGTCGCGCACATCGGGAGCTGGGCCGCCGAGGCAGGCGTCGTCCTGGACCGGCTCCGATCCGGCACGTATCGGCCTGAGGAGATCGATATCGACGCGATGAACCGGCAGTTCTACAGCTCGATGCGCGACGTCGCGTTCCACGATGTGCGGGCGCAGGCCGTCACGGCCCGCAACCGGATGCTGCGGGCGTGGCGTTCACTCCCGGAGGGATCGGCCGAAGCCGATCGCTGGATCCGGAAGTCGGGTCCCGAGCACTATGCGGAGCACATCCCGCGACTCCGGGAGTGGGTGGGGGAGATTGGCCGGGATGATCCCGGTCCTCATCGCGGGTGACCGCCGTGGAGATCCCGGAACGATACGTATGGCTCTGCCTGCGCGTGGGCCGGCATCTCGAGGGGTTCGTGGACGCGTTCATCGGCCCTTCGGAGATGGAGCGGACGGTCGAGGCCGAAGAGGCAGTGGATCCGAAAGGCCTCCGCGACGAGGCGCAGCTCCTCCTCGACGGTCTCGGCGACGCCGACCTCTCGGAAGGCCGCCGGCGGTGGCTGCGTGGTCAGCTCGAAGCCCTGGCATGCGTCACCGGCCGGCTTGCCGGTGAGGAGATCACGTGGGCGGACGAGGTCGAACGATGCCTCGGTGTCCGTCCTTCTCGAACCGACACGAGCGTGCTACGAGAGACCCACGGGCGGCTGGACGCAGCCCTTCCGGGGAACGGCTCGCTCCGCGAGCGATACAACGCCTGGGATGCGAACAACGTGGTTCCACGCGAGAAGCTCGTTCTCGCGCTCGAGCGCCTGCAGCAGGTCCTCGGTCCCCGAGCGCACGCGATCGCGCCGATGCCTGCCGAGGAATCCGTGAGCTACGAGCTCGTCTCGAACGTGCCGTGGATCGCCTACAACCGGTACGAGGGACGGCACCACAGCCGGATCGAGGTCAATACCGATCTGCCGGTCTCCGTCGTGTTGCTCGCGTCCCTCGCCGCCCACGAGGCGTATCCCGGTCATCACACCGAACGGGTGACGAAGGATGCCCACCTCTTCCGAGATTTCGGCCGTCTGGAGACGAGCGTCGCGATCTCCGCCCCCGAGTCCGTCGTCTCTGAGGGGATCGCGACGAACGCGCTGGATGAGGCGCTCGGTCCTGAGCCCTTCGCGGTCGTCTCGGACGCCCTCGCAGACATCGACCTCCGGTTCGATCCGGTCGAGGCGCATGAGGTCCATGAGGCGGAGCTCGCCCTGTACGCGCCCGCGGTGAACGCAGCGTTCATGCTCCACGAGGACGGCGCGTCCACGGACGACGTGGAGGCGTACCTGCGCGAGTGGGCACTCGAATCGAACGAGCGAGCGGCGCAGACCGCGGCGTTCCTCACCGATCCGTCGTCCCGCGCGTACGTGTCGGCCTACCCGGACGGGCGGCGCCTGTGCCGGGACTTCGCCGATCGGGCGCCCTGGAACTTCACTCGGCTCCTGACCGAGCAGCTCACCACGACCGACCTCCTTCCCTGAGCCGGCCCTTCCGGAAAGAGATCTCGCCAGCTGTGCGATAGGTCACTGCGCGGTGACCGACTTCCCCATACGCTCGAACGCATGTACGGGTCCTTCGCGAGCCCCGATCTGGACGACGACGGATTGATCGGCGTCGCCGATGCGCTGGACCGCCACATCGCTTCGGCGCAGGTGGCGCTCCTGGGCGTCATCGCCGAGGTCGATCGACGGCGAGCATGGCAGGACTCGGGCGCTCGAGACGTCGCGCACTGGCTCTCCATCCGCTACGGCATGTCGTGGTGGAAGGCGGACCGGTGGATCAAGGCCGCCGCGGCGCTCCACGAGCTGCCCGGCATCGCCGGCGCGCTCGAGACCGGCGTGCTCGGCATCGACAAGGTGGTTGAGCTGTGTCGGTTCGCCACGGCCGAGCACGAGGGTGAGCTCATCGACTGGGCGAGCGATGCCACGTGCGCCACGATCCGTCGTCGCGCGGACCTCGAGGTGCGGGCTGCGCAGGATGAGACCACGGAGTTCGAGCGCAACCGGTCCCTGCGGTATTGGTACGAAGACGGCGGGCGTCGGTTTGGCCTCGAGGCACACATGCCATCCGCGCAGGGTGCCGTCGTCGCGAAGGCGCTCGAGAGGGTCGTCGATCAGATCCCGCACATGCCGGCAGAAGTCGCAGGGACCTTCATCGACGCGCGTCGCGCCGACGCCTTGGTGGCGTTGTGCTCCCAGCGCATCGCGGCCGACGCCGACGCGGACCGGGCGACCGTGGTGGTCCATGCATCGCTCGACGCCCTGGCGGGACGGCGCAACGCGGAGGCCGACCACGGAGCGGTCCTGCCGCCCGAGGCTCTCCAACGTCTCGCGTGCGACGCTCGGGTCCAGGTCGTCGCCGAGAACGATGCCGGCGATGCGATCTCGTTGGGTCGAACGAGACGAGAGCCCTCCGCCTCGATGATCCGGCAGCTTCGCCATCGCGACCGAGGGTGCCGGTTCCCGGGATGCGGCTCGACGGTGTTCGCCAACGCGCACCACATCGTCTGGTGGTCACGAGGAGGCGCCACCGATCTCAGCAACCTGCTGCTCATCTGTGGGTTCCATCACCGTCTCCTCCACGAGCACGGATGGACGGTCCAGCGGGCCGACGATGGGCGGGTTCGATGGTTCCGGGCCGACGGCTCCCGCTATCGGGGCGGTCCCGAGCGCGCGACATCGCACCCGCATGACGACGAGTTCCTGGATACCGGCTGAGGCCCTCCCCTTCGCCTCGGTTACCCGGGGGCCTCGACGGGTAAGGCGGAACCGACGCCGAAGGAGGAGTTGTCATGGCGAGAACCCGGTTCGAAGTCGTTCCCGAGGGCGATCAGTGGATCGTGCGGGAAGGCAAGAAGTCGACGCCGCCCCTGGACACGGTGGAGCTGGCGGTGAGCGCCGCGGTTCGACGAGCGCAGGAGTCGGCACCATCCGAAGTCGTCATCGTTCACGAGGATGGCACGCTCGAGGAAGCCCGGACGTTCGGCGACGCCGACGCTTCCTGACGCGTCTCCGGTCATCGTCTCGTCCGGGATGGGCTGAGGCGTCCCTGTGAGGTAGAAGTTCTGAGGTGAGCACCCCCACGGATCCGGCGGGCCCGCCGGTCGTCGGAGAGGAGCGGGCGCCGCGGGCCCGTGGCTGGATCCATCGGGTGTCGTTCCTCGTGGCGGTGCCGGTCGGTCTCGTCCTGCTGGTGCTGGCACCATCGGCGGCCGCTCGCGTCGCAGTAGCCATCTACGCCGCGAGTCTCGTCACGGTCTTCTGGGTCAGCTCGACGTACCACCTCGGCGTGTGGTCCCCGGAGGAGTTCACCCGATGGCAGCGGCGGGATCACGCGGCGATCTTCCTGCTGATCGCGGGGTCCTACACGCCGTACTGCGTGCTCGCGCTGGATGGACCTTGGCGGGTATGGATGCTCGTTGCCGTCTGGGCTGGTGCCGGGCTCGGGATCCTGGTGAAGCTGTATCGAGTCGACCTGCACGTCCTTTCGGGGTTCATGTACCTGAGTCTCGGGTGGGCGGCGGTGATCGTGTTCCCGCAACTCCTCCGAGCCCTCGGACCTGCCACGGTCATCCTGACGGTGGTGGGGGGACTCCTCTACTCATTCGGAGCGCTCGCCCTCGCGACACACAGACCGAGGTTGTTCCCACGCACGTTCGGATACCACGAGGTCTGGCACGCAGCCACCGCTGCCGCCGCGGCGTGTCACTACACCGCGGTGCTGCTGATGGTGATCGAGGCGTGAAGCCCGCATCGAGTCGGCGGCGATCAGCCGATCGACTCGGAGAGATTCTCCGCCGATTCCCGCGAGATCCCGAGCCGCTCGGCGAGGTCGGGCGTCTTCTGATCGAGCAACCTGCGGATCGACTCCTTCGACAGGCCGAGCTCGTTGCGGATCTCTTCCGGGCTGAGTCCCGCCTTGGTGGCCAGATCGAGTTGCTCCTCGATCATCTTCTGGCGGCGCTCGGCGACCTCCTCGAGAAGGACGAGCTTCTCGATCTCTTCGCGGAGCAAGGAGATGTCCATCGAGGAGCCTTCCACGGATCAGCTCGATTCGTACTTGAACGAGATGTTCACGCGGGCGCGATAGCTGGTGACCTTGCCGTTCTCGATCGTGACGTCGAACTTCACGACTTCGCCCACACGGAGGTCCCGCAGGGTCGTGGCCGCCGTTTCGACCGCGTTCTTCGCGGCTTCCTCCCACGACGTGGAGCTCGTCCCGATGACCTCGGTGACCCGGTAGACGCTGTCGGTCATGCTCTCCTCCTCTGCACGGCTCTGCACCCTCTGAGACATCCGGTCCTCTGGCGAGGCCCGCACAGGCTATCGTGCCTGCGTGATCCGTGCGCTCCCGCTGGTCCTGCTCGCCGTGCTGGTCGTGGCGCTCGCGAGGTGGGTCCTCGCTTGGTCGAAAGCAGCGGCTGCACGGCGCCCCACCCGGCGAGGCAGCTCCAGGATGGGCGGCTACGAGTTCGAAAGCAGGATCGAGGACTGAGGCGGCGTCGCCGGGGCTCACCCGACCCATTCGAACGCCATGACGGGCCAGACGAAGGGCTAGAGAAACAGCCAGAGAAACAGATGGAGGAGTTCCTGAACGCGCACGCCGGCGCCGAGGCCTACGTCGAGCCCGAGACCGTGGTCAGCCGGTGATCGGTGGTGCTGGTGGGACGGAGCGGGCGAGTGGCGCCGGTTCCCGCTGAGCGAGGATTCCGACCTCCGACGCGTGGCCGGGGAACGCAGGATGCCGATCTTCGATGCCTCCCGCACGGGGTACCTGCCGCGGATGCGACGCGGTCCGGGTCCGGCGACCTAGCGACGCAGCTCGAACCAGGCGACCCGGTGGATCCGTCCGCGGAACCGGAGGAGCGCCTGACCCAGGAAGAGCTCGTCGTCGATCCGGACGAGCTCGTCGAGGATGTCCCGCACCATCCACGGGCTCTGTGGATGCTCGTAGTCGATCTTGAGGACGTCAGCGCCACCCGGCGTGGAGACGCTGGGGCCGTCCCACGTGGTGAAGGGGAAGGTGGCGTACCGTCGGTCGCCGAGAGGCCAGTCGAGGTCATAGCCGGGCCACAGGGTCCGCTGGACCACGCGGAAGGAGGTCGAGAACGCGTTGCGTCCCTCCTTGGCCTCGGGGTCGAACGTCTTCCCCTTCCACGGCATCCAGGCTCGCGCGAGTCCGACCATGATCGGGTCCAGGCCGTAGCCGACGGTGGTCGTCAGCACGCGGCCCGGCATCATGCCGTCGAGCGACCCCGGGGTCGCCCCGGTCCGGAAGCACGTCTCCAACGCGGCGAGCGCCGCCGGTCGGTCGTGCGGCAGGTCGGCGAGGGCGCGGAGATACTGCAGCGTCAGCGCGGAAGGCATCCGACCGAGTATCGCACGGTCCTCGCGAACCCTTCCGCCGTACCCTTTCGTACCGTGAGGGTACGTCGCGCGCTCGGACTGATCGGAGTGGCGGCGCTGACCGTCGCCTGTACGCAAGGGGGATCGGCGCAGCCGCCGGGGACGCCCGGCCCGAGCCGCTCGCCCGCCGTCACCCCCGACGTGGGACAGATCCGGGCAGAGCGCCTGCTGGTGCTGATGGACGACGGCAACGTGGTCGTCGTCCGCGCGGACGGCGAGGATCTCCAACGCCTGACGGAGTTCGCCTCGGACGCGGTGACCGTCGAGGTGCGACATCCGGTCTGGTCTCCCGACGGGCGGTCGGTCGCGTGGGCCGAGCTCGAGATCGGGGACCAGGGCGCACGCCCGCGCATCGTCAGCACCGACCCGGACGGGTCACGGCGCACCGAGTTCCCCGTGGACACCGGGGCGTTCTTCCTGCAATGGGACCCGACGTCGTCCCGCATCGCCTACCTCGGGAACTTCCAGGGCAGCGTGGGGATGGGTGTCGCGGGACGCGCCCCGATCGGGGACCCCGTCGCGACGACGCTCGGGGTCGGACGACCCTTCTACCTGTCCTGGGCACCGGGCGGCCTGGAGCTGCTCGTGCACGTCGGCGACGCGACGCTCGGGCGATTGGATCTCCAAGGGGAGCTGCGTGACCTCGGCGATGCGCCGGGCATCTTCCAGGCTCCGGTCTGGCTCGCCGACGGGCGGATGTTCTACGCCACCGCTGAGCGGGATCGCCAAACGCTCGTGGTCCGCGACGGGGACCGACTCCGTGAGCTGGTCGAGTTCGAGGGCGCGATCGAGTTCGTGGTGGATCCCCGCGGGGAGCGGATCGCGTACCGCGTGGACGACGTCGCCGGACCGGGTGGGGTGGAGGTGATCGATACGACGACGGCGAGTTCGCAGGTCGTCTCGGCCTCGCCGACGTTCGCGTTCCAGTGGAGCCCCGACGGGGAGCGGCTCCTGCTGCTGACCCCGGACGAGGACGGCGAGACCGGCGTCCACCGATGGTTGGTGTGGGACGGCGACGTGGCGCGGCCGGTCGGCCCGGCGTTCGTGCCGAGCCCGTCCTTCCTCCGGGACTACGTCCCGTTCTACGGACAGTTCGCGCAAGCGATGACGCCATGGTCCCCGGACGGCGGTGCGTTCGCCTTCGCGGGGCGGATCGGCGATCGGACCGGCGTCTGGGTGCAGGATCTCCGCGCCGTCGACCCCACGTTCGTGCTGGAAGGCGGCTCGGTGGTGGCGTGGTCGCCGACGCCGACGTGCCGCCCGTCCGTAGACTGCGCGTCCGTGTTGAGTGAGACGACCGTGTTCGATGCCGCCGGGGGCATGCCGTTCTTCGAGCAACTCGTGAGGCTGTTCTACGAAGGCGTCGCGAGCGATCCCGTGCTGCGGCCCCTGTATCCGGACGATCTCGCGCCGTCCACCCGACACCTGACGCTCTTCCTCGCGCAGTACTGGGGCGGGCCCACGACGTACGACGAGGAGCGCGGCCACCCCCGGTTGCGGATGCGACACGCCCCGTTCGCGGTGGGACCCGCGGAGCGCGACCGGTGGCTGGTGCACATGCGGGCGGCCGTCGCGACGATGGCGCCGCCGGAGCCGATCGAGCGAGCGCTTGTGGACTACTTCGAGATGGCGGCCGAGGCGATGCGGAACCGGGACTGATCGCTCAGGCGAGCAGGTAGCGCCGCGACAACCGCACCTCGGTCACGGGATCGGTCCGCAGCACCCGCCCGTCGAGCGTCACCGTTCCGTCGGCTGCCGAGACCTCGATCGGGGGGACGGTCCGGTTCCGCGCGAGGCCGTCGCGGCGGATCGCGCGGGTCCCGCGGACGGCCACGAGCCGTCGCCGCGTGCCCAGCGTCCGGGCGATCCCCGCCTTCATCGCGGAGGCCGAGACGAACGTGGTGGAGACCCGCGCGGGCGCCAGTCCCGTGCCACCCCAATCGGGTCCGTACCGGGTGGGCTCCGCGCCGTGCACGCTCGCGTTGCCCTCGCCGATCGCGGTCCACGCGACCACCCCTCCTTTGAACACCATCACGGGCTTGACCCCGAAGTGGGACGCCTCCCACAGGACGAGGTCGGCGATCCGTCCGGGGGAGAGCGAGCCGACCTCGTCAGAGATGCCGTGCACGCGGGCCGGCTCCTCGGTGACCTTCGCCAGATAGCGCAGGACCCGGTCGTTGTCATCGAGGTCGTTGTCGTCGCGGCCGTTCCCGCCCACGGTCTGCATCGCCGCCGCTTTCATCGCGTGCGCGAGCTGGAACGTCCGCCGGACGGTCTCGCCGATCCGACCCATCCCCTGCGAGTCCGAGTTCACGATCGAGATCGCGCCGAGGTCGTGCAGCGGTCCCTCGGCCTCCATCGTCGCGGGATGGACGAGCTCGCGAGCCGCCACGACGTCGTCGGGGAGGGCGGGGTTGCCCTCGTGCACGATGAGCTTCATGTCCTGTTGCTCGGCCGCGGTCGCGGCGCCGTAGGGGATCGTCGGTGTGGTCGACGAGCAGAAGACGTTCGGCTCGCGGACGATCCCGATCAGGTCCGGGATATGGCCGCCCCCGGAGCCTTCGACGTGGTACGCGTGGATCGCACGGCCGGCGATCGCCTCCACCGTGTGCGCGAGCTCGCACGACTCGTTGAGCCCGTCCGTGTGCAGGCAGACCTGGACGTCGTGCGCGTCCGCGACCCGGAGCACCTCGTCGATCACCTCCGGGTAGGCGCCCCAGTCCTCGTGGATCTTGAGTCCGACGGCGCCCGCCTCGATCGCCACCTCGAGCTGCCCGGGGACCCCGGTCCGGGCTGACGGCTGGAGCCCGATGTTCACGGGGAGGAGCTCGAAGGCCTCCAGGGTGCGGAGCATCCGCCACGGGGGTTCCTCGAACCCCGCGGTGATGAGTGTGGTGACACCGGCCGAGAGCGCAACCGGCACGAGCCGGGGCGAGAGGAGGTGCACGTGCGAGTCGACGGCGCCCGGCGTGGCGATCAGACCGTGGCACGGGATCGGCCAGGTGTTCGGTCCGATCGTGAGATCGACGCCGTCGGTGATGTCCGGGTTGCCCGCCCTCCCGATCCCGGCGATCCTGCCGTCCTTGATGCCGATGTCCGCCTTGAGGACGCCGAGGAGCGGGTCCAACACGACCGCGCTCGCGACGATCGTGTCGAGCTCGCTCTCGGTCGTCGCGCGGTCGTGTTGGACCATCCCCGAGCGCCAGTTCTTCGCGTAGCCCCAGAGCGCCTGGTCGGCCGGGTCCGTGAGGTCACGCTCGATCCGGATCCAGAGATCGGTGTCGCCCAGGCGGATGCGATCGCCGGCGGTCGGACCGTGGCGCGTCGCGTGCTCGGAACGCGAATACCGCTCAGGCACCCGGCGGAGCCCCCGTCCCTCCGTAACGGACGAGGTCCACCTCGTGCGTCTCGCCCGGCGCCCACCGCAGGGAGTCGCCCGCGGGCAGGTCGAGCCGGAATCCGTCGGCCGCCTCGCGGTCGAACGTGAGGTGCTCGTTCGAACGCCAGAACGGGAAGTGCGAGGACACACGGATCGGGTGCTCGCCGCGGTTCGTCACGGTCAGATGGATCCGGTCACGACCCGTGGCGAGCTCGACGTCGCCGTCGGCGAATCGGATCGCGCCGGGTCCGTCGGACCCCGCGGGACCGAACGGCTCCCGGATCACGAACAGCCGAGTGCCCTCCTCGAGCAGGACCTCTACGCGGATCTCTTTCACGATCGCGGCGATGCCCTCCATCACCTGGTCGGGCGTGACGGCGTCCCGGCCGGCCGCGACGACCTCGTCGAACGAGCCCCCGCCGCGGCCCGCCACGTGCATCTCGTCGCACACGAGCGCGGTCGCCTCGGGCGCGTTCAGCCGCAGGCCCTTCGCGAGCATCGAGCGGGCCAGCTGGGCGGCGGTGAAGACCCGCAGACGCTCCTCCTCGGTGGGGGTCAGTTGCATCGGCTCCCCTCTTCTATGCCGCTGGCGAGCGTACCCTCGGTCGCGATGGCACGTCCCTCGGACGGGTACCCGGCAGCACACGGCCCCACGGCCCCTACGTTCCGCGAGGCGTCTCGCTTCTGGAGCTGGCTCGGTTTCGTGAACTTCGGCGGTCCCGCGGGGCAGATCGCCCTGATGCATCAGGAGCTCGTCGAGCGCCGGAGGTGGATCGACGAGGGTCGGTACCTTCACGCGCTCAGCTACTGCATGCTGCTTCCGGGTCCGGAGGCGATGCAGCTCGCCACGTACGTTGGCTGGCTGCTCCACCGCATCCGGGGTGGCATGGTCGCGGGGGTCTCGTTCGTCCTGCCGAGCTTCTTCCTGCTCCTGGGCCTGTCGTGGGTGTACGTGACGCACGGGGATCTCCGGTGGATCGCGGGGGCGTTCGCCGGGCTCGCCGCGGCTGTCGTCGGTGTCATCGCGCACGCGCTCGTCCGCCTCGCGGGCGCGACGCTTGCCAACGCGCTGATGGTCACGGTCGCGATCGTGGCGTTCCTGGCGATCTTCGTCATCGACGTTCCCTTCCCGATCGTGATCGCCGTCGCGGCGGGGATCGGCATCGTGGGCGGGATCGTTCGCCCCTCGCTGTTCGAGGTCGGAGTCGGACGGAGGCTCGAGGAGCAGACGGCGGTGGCCGTCAGCGACGCTACGAACGCGCCGCTGCCGACATGGCGACGCAACGCCGTGGTCCTGGTGGTCGGCCTGGCGGCGTGGCTCCTCCCGATCGCGGCGGTCGTGTGGTGGCGGGGGAGCGCGGACACGGTCTCAGAGATGGGCTGGTTCTTCTCCAAGGCCGCGGTCGTCACGTTCGGCGGCGCGTACGCCGTGCTCTCCTACGTCGACCAGGCGGCCGTCGGGACGTACGGATGGCTCCAGCCCGGCCAGATGACGGTCGGCCTCGGTCTGGCGGAGTCGACACCGGGACCGCTGATCATGGTGCTGGAGTTCGTGGGCTTCGTGGGCGCGTACCAGCATCCGGGCGATCTCCCGCCGATCGTCGCCGGGCTGCTGGGCGCGACCGTGACGGTGTGGGCGACGTTCGCGCCGTGCTTCCTGTGGGTGTTCCTCGGAGGCCCGTACGTCGAGCGGCTGCGAGGCAACGCTCGGCTCGCGTCGGCGCTCCAGACCGTCACCGCGGCGGTCGTCGGGGTGATCGCGAACCTGGCCGTGTCGTTCGCGATCGTGACGTTGTCCCGGGAGGTGCGGACGGTATCGATCCTCGGCGGGGAGATCCCCGTCCCGGTCTGGTCGGAGATCGACCCGTTCGCGGTGGCGGTCGCGACGTTCGCGTTCGTGGTCTTGCGGTTCTTCCACTGGCACGTCGTCCCGGTGATCCTGACGAGCGCCCTCGCCGGCCTCGTGGTCAAGGGGCTGCTCTAGGAGAGCGCCGCTCGCGCCGCACCAGGATGACAGCTCCGACGACGGCGATGGCGGCGAAGCAGAACCACTGGATCGCGTACGACAGGTGCGGCCCCTCGGACAGCTCCTCCTGCGGGAGCGGTATCGGAAGCTCCGAGGGCTGCGGCGGAGCTTGCTCTGTCTGCCGGATCGCGGGAGCGAGCACTGGGTAGGGAAGCGTCGAGCCGATGCCCTCGACGTCGAGCCGGCCGATCACGCCGCTCTCGTCCGGAACAGTGGAGCCGTCGCCCCCGTCGGGCACGAGGAACCCGTGGATCGTGAGCTCCCCGGCGGGCGCCGCCGCGTCGGTCACGGGCACGGTCTGATGATCGAAGGGGACCCATCCCCGGATCACCAGCACCGCGGTCCCGTCTTGGAACACGAGCGGCGTCACGACGAGGTGGCCCGGCTCGCCGTCGAGGCTGCGCCCGTAGACGAGCACCTCACGCTCGGTGTCGAAGGTCCCGGACGCGCGGACCGGGGTGTACGGCTCGACTTCGCCGCCGGCGGCTGTCGGGATGAGCACCGGGTCGCGCGACCGCTCGCGTTCGATCGCGGCGTTCAGCGCGCGACGATCGGCGAGGCGCTGGAGCTGCCAGAACCCGAGGGCGATGCAGACCGCCGCCACGATCGTGGCGATCGCCACGATCGTCACGCGACGCCGGCGGGACCGATCCATCCGGTCGGGCGCTAGGGGCCCTTCGCCTCCTGGATCACGTTCCCCCCGTCGACCACGATGGTCTGGCCCGTGACGTACCGTGCCCGGTCCGACGCGAGGAACGCGATCACCTCGCCGATCTCCTCGGCGGTTCCCGATCGTCCGATCGGGGTGTGATGACCGATCTCGTGCTCCTCGGGGGTCTGCGAGCCCGTCGCGACGAAGCCGGGCTGCACGCTGTTCACCGTGACCCCGCGCGGCGCGACCTCGATCGCGACACCGCGCATCAGCCCGTCCATGCCGGCCTTGGCCGCGGAATACGCGCTCAGGCCCCCGTACGTGACGAGCGGCCCGGTCACGGACGAGACCATGACGATCCGTCCCCACCCTCGCTCCACCATGCCGGGGAGCACCCGCTTCGTCACGTTGTAGGCGGTTCCGAGGTTCATCGCGAGGTCGCGATCCCATGCGGCATCGTCGATGTCGAGGAAGGCTCCGTCCGGCGTCGCCTCCACCGAGACCGACACCATGCCGGCGTTGTTCACCAGGATGTCGATGCGATCGGATCGATCGGTGACGGCGTCGACCATCTCCCGCACCTGCGCGCGGTCCGTGAGGTCGGCGACGTACCCGTCCACCTCGGCGCCGGTGCCCCGGAGCTCGGCCGCACGATCGTGGATCCGATCCGTCGTGGATGCGATCGCGAGCGCCGCACCTTCGCGGGCGAGGATCCTCGCGGTGGCGAAGCCGATCCCCGTCGGGCTCCCTGCCCCGGTGACGAGGGCCACCCGTCCGTCTGCTTCTCCACGCACGCCCCGAGCGTATCGGCTGTTCACGGTGCGAACCGAGGGCATCGGCTAGGCTTCCCCGCTCATGGACCCCGCTCGCCCGTTGCTCGAGATCCAGGAGCACGACACCGCGATCGACCGGCTGCAGGCGCGGATCGCGGCCCTCGAGGCGGGCGCAGACGTCGCCGCCGCGCTCGCGGACGCGAACGAAGCCGAGCGCGTGATGGGCGAGCTCCGACTGAAGCTCGACGAGCTCTCCCGAGATCAGCAGCGCTTCGAGCACGAGATCGACTCGATGTCGCAGAAGGCGGCCGCCGAGGAGCGACGGATGTACGACGGCTCGGTTGCGAACGCGCGGGAGCTCGACTCCATCCGCCACGAGGTGGACAACCTCAAGAAGCGCCGGAGCGATCGGGAGGACGAGTTACTCGGGCTGATGGAGGTGCGGGAGGAGCTCGAGATCCGGGAGCGCGAGGCGGACACTCGATCCACCGCCCTGCGCGCGCGCGTGGACGAGGTCGGAGGCATCGCTGCCGAGGAGCTCGGGACGCTCACGGACGAGGTGAAGGAACGAACCGAGAAGCGCGCCGCCCTCGCGGAGGCCGTCGATCCCGAGTACCTCGAGCTGTACGAGGACCTCCGGCCCCAGAAGAAAGGTGTCGCCGCGGTCGAGCTCGTCGACGGCGTGTGCCTGGGATGCCACGAGCAGCTGTCGACCGTGTACCGCGACCGGCTCAAGCGCGTCGAAGGCCCGAAGAGGTGCGAGCACTGCCGGCGGATCCTGGTCATCTGATCGTCGCCTGCGACGGGGCCTCCCGCGGGAACCCAGGGCCCGCGGGCATCGGCGCGCAGGTAACCGACGAGCGCGGCACGATTTTGGGTGAGGTCGCTCGAGGCATCGGGGAGACCACGAACAATGTCGCCGAGTACACCGCCGTGATCGAGGGACTCTCCCTCGCGCAGGAGCTCGGAGCGAGGACCGTCACGCTCCGATCCGACAGTCTGCTCCTGATCAACCAGCTCACCGGCCGGTACCGGGTGAAGAGCGAGCATCTGCAACCGCTGCACCGGCGCGCACGGAGCCTCGGCGCGGGTTTCGAAAGGATCACCTTCGAACACGTCCCTCGGGAGCAGAACACCGCGGCCGACGCCCTCGCGAACCTCGGCGTCGACCGGTGGCTGGCGGGGGAGCGCTAGGCGTACGCTTGGTGTGGAGGAGCCGGCCGGGCGGCCGCGGCCGCGCATCGCGCGGTCGAGGAAAGTCCGGACTCCGCAGGGCAGGGTGCTGGGGAGACCCAGGCGGGGGTAAACCTCGCGAAGGCGCAACAGAAAGCAAACCGCCTCTCTCGGAGAGGCAAGGGTGAAACGGTGCGGTAAGAGCGCACCAGCGGCGCGGGTGACCGCGCCGGCTCGGCAAGCCCCACCCGGAGCAAGGCCAAGCAGGCAGCGTTCGAGGGCGGCCCGCCCGAGCTGCCGGGTAGGCCGCACGGCGCGGGTGAACCGCGACGCGGCGGCGCGGCGGGGAAACCCGCCTGCGCGCCGAGAGAGATGGCCGCCGCCGGGACCTCGGTCCCGGGCACAGGATCCGGCTTACAGGCCGGCTCCTCCAGTTTCTCGGGGCTACGTTCGCTCGTTCGTCGCTCACTGCTTGAGCCCCAATGCATCCATCGGGGCTGCTTTCGCTCCTTCGTCGGTCACTGCTTGAGCCCCGAACCCCTTCTCATCGGTCGTGTAGCGTCCTCGCGATGGACATCGAGAAGCTCCGACGGATCCCGCTGTTCGCGGACCTGCACGACCGAACGTTGGAGCGGATCGCCGAGCTCTCGACCGAGTTCGAGGAGCCCGCCGGATGGGTCCTCGTCGAGGTGGATCAGCCTGGCTCGGGCATGTTCGTCCTCGAGGAGGGGACCGTGGAGGTCCAGACCCCCGACGGCCGGTCCTGGGAGCTCGGAGTGGGCGAGTTCTTCGGAGAGCTCGCGCTCCTCACCGATGATCCGCGGAAGGCTCGCGTCCGGGCGAAGACGTCGGTGCGGTGCCTCGCGATCTCCAGGAGCGACTTCCAGGAACTGCTCAAGGAGGAGCCTGAGATCGCCCTGGCGATGCTGCCGAGGCTCGCCGAGCGGGTCGATGCTCCCCACTGAGCGGGCCTAGGCAGAATCGAACATACGTTCTATCCTGTCAGGTCCATGGATCAGCTCTTCGAGATCGCCCGGACGACCTTCGACACGCCCGAGTTCCGCGGCATCACGTTCATCGAATCCGAGGCGAAGTCGATCATCAACCGCGTGCCGGGCGGCGCCCTGCCGTTCGACTGGACGATCAACGCGTATCGAGGATGCAGCCATGCTTGCGTGTACTGCTTCGCGAGGCCGACGCACACGTATCTCGACATGAACGCCGGCCGTGACTTCGAGACGAAGATCGTCGTGAAGGTGAACGCCCCCGACGTGTTGCGTCGCGAGCTGGCCGCGAAGCGATGGAAGGGCGAGCACATCGCGATGGGCACGAACACCGACCCGTATCAGCGCGCGGAGGGCCGGTACAAGCTGATGCGGGGGATCCTCGAGGCGCTGGTCGACTACCGGAACCCGTTCTCGATCCTGACGAAGGGCACGCTGATCCTTCGCGACGTCGACCTGCTGCAGCGAGCGGCTGAGGTCACCACGGTCTCCGCGGCGTTCTCGATCGGCACGCTGGACGAAGCGGTCTGGCGCGAGACCGAGCCCGGCACGCCACATCCGAAAGCGCGGATCGACGCGATCCGAACGCTCACCGAGGCGGGCATCCCCACCGGCGTCCTGATGGCGCCGATCCTGCCGGGCATCTCGGATCACCCCCAGCAGCTCCGCGAGCTCGTCGAGGCTGCGATCGACGCGGGGGCGACCCACGTCTCGCCGATCCTGTTGCATCTGCGCCCCGGCGTCCGCGAGGAATTCCTCCCATGGCTCGAGGAAGCCCACCCCGACCTCGTCCCGCGCTACCTCCAGATGTACCGGCAGCCGTACGGACCGAAGGCTCTCCGCGAAGGTCTCGGTCACCGGGTGTCGTCGATGGTGTCCGCTGCAGGTGGGATCCGTCGGAGTGTTGAGCCGGCACGTCGGTTCTTCCGACGCGACCGCGATCGTCCGCGGGAACAGAGGTCCGAGCAATTGCGACTGCTCTAGCGCTAGGACATGCGAGTGACCCGTCGTGCCGAGGGCCAGAAGTGAGAGGATGGACATACGAAGTGAGCGGGACCGCTCCCGAAGAGGCCGAGGGCAGCCCCCCGAATGAGGGAGGGCACCGAATGAGAACCACCCTGCGCGATCCCACGGCTCGACTCCTGGAAGCCTTGTCCCATCGGCTGAGGCCTCGGGAGCGGAACGCATCCCCACGGGTCCCGAATGGGTTCACGCTCCACTCGGATCGTGGGAGAGGATCGTTCCAGCGGGATCGCACCGCCGAGGACCGTAGCGTCCTCGCAGACTGACCTGAGCACCGTCCACCAACGGTGGAACCGCCCAAGACGGGGCGCACGCGCGAAGACCTCGCGACCTTGCCTTCCACGGTTCCTCTTCGAGATCGGGAGGTTGTCATGGCCCATTGGCCAAGGACCGTTACAGGCAAGGCGTTCTCCATCGCGTTGATCGCAGTCGTCGCACCACTCACCGTCTGGTTCCTGGTGACGGTTCCCAGCTACGTGCTGTGGGCGCTCGGCGTGATCGCGCTCATCTCCGTCGCTCTCGTCATCTGGCGGCGCAGTCTCGACGCGGCTCGCGAGAAGGCCTGGGTCGGTGAGTTCTCGTTCGGAGACGTCGTTGGTCGCATGAAGGCCAGGGACGCGCTCGATCGCGCTCGCGAGCCCGGCACACTCACCTCCGCCTCCGCGTCAAGCGTGGGCTGAGACCCCGGCTTCCACCGCGCGCCGGAGCTGCTTGCCGGCGTGGTAGCTGGAGCGCACCAATGGTCCGGCCTCGACGTGGGCGATGCCCATCTCTTCGCCGATCCGCTTCCACTCCGCGAACTCGTCGGGATGGACCCAGCGGTCGACGGGCAGATGGAAGCCGGTCGGCTGGAGGTACTGGCCCATCGTGAGGATCTCGATCCCGGTGTCGCGGAGATCGTGCATCGCGGTTGGGATCTCCTCGGGCTGCTCGCCCATGCCGAGGATCAGGTTCGACTTCGTGACCTGACCGGCGCGGTGCCGCTTCGCGAATCGCAGCACGTCCAGGGACCGGTCGTAGCCGAACGCCGGACGGATCCGATCGTGGAGCCTGCGCACGGTCTCGAGGTTGTGCGCGAACACGTCCGGCTCGGCGTCGAGCACCGTCGCGATGTCGCGCTCGCCGCCCTTGAAGTCCGACGGCAGCACCTCGACGCCGATCTCCGGTGCCGCCTCGCGGACGGCGCGGATCGCCGAGGCCCAGATCCGCGCCCCTCCGTCCTCCAGGTCGTCGCGGGCGACGCCGGTGAGCACGACATAGCGCAGCCCCATCTCGGCGACGGCATCGGCGATCCTCGCCGGCTCCGCTTCGTCGACCGGGTCCGGCTTCGCCGTCATCACGTCGCAGAAGCCGCAGCGCCGCGTGCACTTCGATCCCAGGATCAGGAACGTCGCCTCGCGCTCCTCCCAGCACTCGCGGATGTTCGGGCACATCGCCTCCTCGCAGACGGTGTGCAGCGAGCGCTCGCGCATGATGCCCTTGAGGTCCTCGTAGTTGGGACCCGTGGTGAGGCGCACCTTGAGCCACGGGGGCTTCCGGCCGGCGATGGCCTCGACACCCGGCCCGTTCGTGACGCCAACGATCGGCAGGTGGAGGCGCCGCTTCTGTGGGTTGTGGTCGATGACCGCCATCGCTTCCGAGTGTAGCCAGCCTCCCGCTATGCGCGGGCGAGCTCGCGCATCCGCGCGTAGATGTGATCCGGCTCGGGCTCCATGAAGTAGTGCTCGAGCGGCGCCGCGAACGGCATCGCCGGGATGTCCGGCCCGCCGATGCGGAGGATCGGGGCATCGAGGTCGAACAGAGCCTGCTCGGCGATCGTGGAGGCGATCTCCGCCCCGGCGCCGTAGGTCCGATTGTCCTCGTACACGACCATCGCCTTCCCGGTCTTGCGGGCGGAGCCCACGATGGTGTCGACGTCGAGGGGCGCGAGGGTCCGCACGTCCACGACCTCGACCGAGGCGCCCTCGTCCTCGGCGAGGCGCTGTGCCGCGTCCAGGCACAGGTGGAGCGAGTAGCCGTAGCTGATGCACGTCAAGTCGTCGCCTTCCCGCTTCACCTCCGCGACGCCGATGGGCGTGATGTAGGCGTCGTCGGCCACCTCCCCTTTGATCGCGCGGTAGGTCTTCTTGTGCTCGAGGAACAGAACCGGATCGGGGTCCTGGATCGCGCTCCGGAGCAGACCGGCGGCGTCGGCGGGTGTGGCCGGGACGACGACCTTGACGCCGGGGATGTGGGCGTAGAACGCCTCGATGGACTGCGAGTGATACAGGGCCCCATGGATCCCGCCGCCGTACGGTGTGCGGATCACCATCGGGACGCCGAAGTCGCCGTTCGAGCGGTACCGGAGCCTGGCGGCCTCGGAGACGACCTGGTCGAACGCCGGATGGATGAAGTCCGCGAACTGGATCTCCGCGACCGGCAGGAGGCCGTGCAGCGCCATCCCGATCGCGATGCCGACGATCCCCGACTCGGCGAGCGGCGTGTCGATCACCCGCTCCTCGCCGAACTCCGCCATCCAGCCGTCGGAGATCCGGAAGACGCCGCCACGCGCGCCCACGTCCTCTCCGAGCAGCACGATGCGCTCGTCGTTCGCCATCTCGTCGTGGAGCGCGTCGCGCACCGCGGTGACCACGTTCTTCTCCGTCACCGCTCCTCCTCCTGGAAGACATGACGGAGGGCGCTGTCCGGGTCGGGGTCCGGTGCGTCCCACGCGGCCCGGATCGCCTCGTCGATCTCGTCCTTGATCTCGGCGCGCAGCTCGTCGTACGCGGCATCGTCCAACAGGTCGTGCTCGCGCAGGTACGAGGCGAACTGCACCAGCGGGTCACGGGCCCTCGCCTGCTCCACCTCGTCGCGCGACCGGTAGCTCTTGTCGTCGTCGTCGGAGGTGTGGGGCATGAATCGGTACGTCTTGCACTCGATCAACGTGGGGCCCTCGCCGGCTCGCGCCCGCTCGTGCGCGGTCTTCATCGCGCCGTAGCACGCGAGGACGTCGTTGCCGTCGACGACGACGCCGGGGAAGCCGTACCCCTCGGCACGGCTCGCCACGTCCTTCACGGCCATCTGCTTGGACTGCGGGACGCTGATCGCGTACTCGTTGTTCTCGCACACGAAAATCACGGGCAGACGGTGGATCCCGCTGAAGTTCAAACCCTCGTGCCAGTCGCCCTCGCTCGTGGCACCGTCGCCGAACCAGCAGCCGACGACCGCGTCCTCCCCCCGGTATTTCGCGGCGTAGGCGATCCCGGCCGCGTGCGGAACCTGTGTAGCGATGGGAGAGGAGCCGCTGATGATGCCGAGGCGTCGGGAACCCCAGTGCGCCGGCATCTGCCGGCCGCCCGAGGACGGATCGCCGGCCTTGGCGAAGACGCCGAGGAAGACCTCGTACGGTGTCATCCCGGCGCTGAGGACGATGCCGAGGTCTCGGTAGTAGGGGAGCCAGATATCGGTGCCCCGGCGCATCGCCCAGGCCGTCCCGATCTGACAACCTTCGTGTCCCGCCGCGGGCACCACGAACGGCGCGCGACCCATCCGGTTCTGGCGAAGCGCGGCCTCGTCCAGCAGCCGCGACGTGAGGAGCAATCGGTGCATCGACGCGAGATCGTCGGCCGTCAGGCCGAGCGCGCCGTGTGGGGTTTCGGCTACCCGGGTTGACACGCCGTGTCTCCTCGCACCGTCCTCGCAGGATAACAGCGGTTTCCTGGAGAGCCCGAAGGCTTCCCATACCCCCTAGGGGTATCATGACGGGCTGAACCGCCGCGGCTGCGGCGGAAGGGAGGATGCCGTGTACGGCTACGCCAGGAACAAGGGCGATCTGCAGACCCGCCTGCGCCGGATCGAGGGACAGGTGCGGGGCCTGCAGCGGATGGTCGACGAGGATGTGTACTGCATCGACATCCTCACGCAGGTGAACTCCGTGACCGCGGCCCTCAAGGCCGTCGGGATGGGCCTGCTCGACGCTCACGTCCGCCATTGCGTGACGGAGAGCATCGAAGCAGGCGATGGGGAGCAGAAGGTCGAGGAGCTGATGAGCGCGGTCGCGCGGTTCTCGGGCCGCTGATCGCCGGCGGTGCCGCGAGGAACAGAGCGGGTGCTCGGCCGCGTTGTCACCCACGCGGCCGTCATCGAGACTGGCCGGAGAGCACCGGGATGCGACCGAGGACACGAGGAGTGGGAAGAGCGAGATGACAGTGTCGACCAACGTGATCGAGGTGACGGATCAGACCTTCGAGCAGGTCGTCGTCGAGGGCTCGAAGGAGCGGCCGGTCGTCGTGGACATGTGGGCCGCCTGGTGTGGCCCGTGCCGTCAGCTGACGCCGACCCTCGAGAAGGTTGCCGACGAGCGTTCGGGGGCCTTCCTGCTCGCGAAGCTCGACACCGATGCGAACCCGCTGACCGCCTCCGCCTTCGGGGTGCAGAGCATCCCCACCGTGATCGCGTTCAAGGACGGCCAGGCGGTGACGGGGTTCATCGGAGCGTATCCGGAGCCGGAGGTGAACCGATTCATCGACTCGATCCTCCCGACCGAGGCGGAGAAGCACGCCGAGGAGGCACGCACGGTGGAGGCGTCCGGGGACCTCGCGACGGCGGAGACGGGCTACCGGCGGGTGCTCGAGGAGGACGAGGGCAACCGCGACGCCGCGATCGGGCTGGCCCGGATCCTCGCGGACCGCGGCGATCTGGACGAAGCGGAGCAACTCCTCAGTAGGCACCGGCCGGACCCCGAGGCGGAGAAGCTGCACGCGTCGATCGCGGTGCGGCGATGGGCCGACGTGCCCGCGGACGGGGTCCTCGGCGAGGCGCAGCGGGTCGTGGCGGCGGGTGATCTGAGCGGGGGACTCGCCGGTCTGCTGCAGGCGCTGAAAGAAGATCGCGAAGCGGCCCGCGACGCGATGATCACGGTCTTCACGGCGGTGGGGGACGAGGACCCCGTCGTGCAGGAGTACCGCCGGCTGCTGTCCGCCGCCCTGTTCTGACGGCGTGGACCTTCGCGCCCAGATCCGCGAGTGGTGGGACGCCGACGCGGATACCTACGACGTCGCCCCGGGTCACTCGCTGTCCGACCCGGTGGAGGCGGCTGCCTGGCGGGCTGCGCTCCTCAGCCTCCTCCCGCCCGCGCCGGCGCGCGTGCTGGACGTCGGCGCGGGAACGGGTTCGATGTCCCTGCTCGCGGCGGAGATGGGTCACGTCGTGACCAGCCTCGACCTATCGAAGGCAATGTTGGAGCGGGCGGAACGGAAAGCCTCCGAGCGCGGGCTCGTGATCGACTTCGTGGTGGGTCCGGCCGAGGAGCCACCGCTGGGGTCATTCGACGTCGTGATGGCCCGTCATCTCCTGTGGACGCTGCCGGCGCCCGCCGAGGCACTCACCGCATGGAGACGGGCGGTGCGCGAGGACGGTCACCTGGTCCTGTTCGAGGGGTCGTGGGCGGGCGAAGGGCCGTGGGCCCGAGCGATGGACGCGATCGCCTCCTCGGCGGAACGGCTGATGGGCGTCCGCGACGACCATCACGGTCCCTACCCAAATGAAGTCGTCGATCGGTTGCCGTTGCAGGGCGCGATCTCCCCGGCTCCGTTCGTGGAGGCGGTCCGGAGCGCCGGCTGGTCCAGGATCCGCCTGGCTCGGCTGCGTGACGTCGAGTGGTCGATCGAGCGACGGGCACCATGGCCGCTCGGGTGGCTCCGCCGACGTCCGCGCTACGCGATCGTCGCCGACTCGTAAGGACCCCTCATCGGTGCGGCGTATCGGGTCCCGATCTCATGGCGTTCCGGTCGCATCTCGGTGACGACGCTGGCCTCGGATGAGCCGGCGATCCATCATCGGCGCATGGATGAGACATGGGTCACGCTCGGAGTGATGTGCATGGGGCTCGGCGGTGTCGTCGCGGGGCTCGTCGGAGTGGTGCTCCCCGAGGGCCGGCGGCTCGGTGCGCTGTTCGCGCTGATCGCCGGCGCCGGGGTGGGCTTGGTGGTCATCGGGCTGGGTGCTCTGCTGGACGAGAGGAACGAACCGTCGGAGCTGACGTTCTTCCTCGCCTCGCTCTTCGGCCTCCTCACGGTGTGTGGAGCGTCGTGGACGGTGTGGCGGAGGGCCGCGGGCTCCCGGCTTTCCACGGGAGAGCTCGCCTAGACCGCGACGGGACGGAGCGCGGTCGCGATCCCGTCGGGTGCCGGGACGAGCTCGATGTCGAAGACGTCGGCGAGATGACGCTCGAGCAGCGGTGCGACCTCCGCGACCGTCACGTTGCGCTCCGCTAGCCGGCTGAGCGAGGTCACGCCGTGCCCCGGCAGCCCGCACGCGACGATCCCATCGAACCAGGAGAGATCGGGATCGCAGTTCACCGCGAAGCCGTGGACGGTGACCCGGGCGCGGAGCAGCCGGACGCCGATCGCGCAGACCTTGTCGTCGCCGTGCCACACGCCGGTCTGGACGTCCTCGCGCCGCCGGAGGGCCAGGCCCAGGTCCTCTCCCGTGCGGATCACGGCTTCCTCCATCCGACGCAGGTGCGCCGCCACGTCCGGCTTCGGGCCGAGGTCGAGGATAGGGTAGCCGACGAGCTGTCCGGGTCCGTGGAACGTGAAAGCGCCGCCGCGGTCGATCCGATGGACCTCCGCGCCGCGCGCGGCCAGCTCGTCCGGCGACCACAGGAGCTCGTCGGGCCGAGCTCGGCGCCCGCCCGTGAAGACCGGAGGATGTTCCAGCACGATAAGGACGTCAGGGATCTCGCCGGCGAGACGGCGTTCCGCGAGCCGATGCATCGCGTCGTTCGCGAGGCCGTACGGAACCGGCCCCTCGGGCCGGACGAGTAGGGCTTCCCGCCTCATCGTGTGGCCGTCAGACGGTGACGTCCTCGGCGAAGTCCCAGCTCTCGAGGTTCTGCTTCACGCGGGCGAGGAACCGGGTGGCGATCTCGCCGTCGATCGTCCGGTGGTCCCACGACATCGAGATGTTCACCATCGAACGGATCGCGATCGTGTCGTCGATCACGACGGCTCGCTTCTGGATCGCGTCGAAGGACAAGATGCCCGTGTTGGGCTGGTTGATGATCGGGACGCTCGCGATCGACCCGTAGGGACCGGGGTTGGTGATCGTGAAGGTCGAGCCCTGGATCTCGTCCGGCTTGAGCTGATGGGCGCGTGCCCGACCGGCGAGGTCGGCGATCGCCCGGGCGAGGCCCACGGTGTTCATCGAGTCCGCTCCCTCGATCACCGGGACGATGAGTCCCTCGTCGTAGGAGACGGCGATCCCCATGTGGACCGCGCGATGCCGCACGATCTCGTCGCCCCGGAGCGAGGAGTTCACTTCCGGGTGCGTCATCAGGGCGTCGCACGTCGCGCGGATCACGAAGGGGAGGTACGTCAGGTTGACGCCGTGCTTCGCCTTGAAGGACTCCTTCGCCCGTTCGCGGAGCTTCACCAGGTGGTCGACGTTC
>CBHFMJ010000005.1:0-26140 GCA_965994715.1 uncultured bacterium
GAGCTCCGCGCCGTCTCCAGGACCGACGGCGAGTCGTCCGCGGGGCCGCGCACGACGGTCCCGTTGCTGGCGGGTGAGGCCTCGATCGGCAGACTCGTCGCCGAGCGCCCGCACGGAGGCCGGCCGTTCTCGCGCGACGACCAGCTCCTGCTCGAGGCGGCGGCGCGCCAGGCGACCGCGGCACTCGACCGCGCGCGGCTGGACGCCCGCGCACGGATCGCCCAGCTCGACGCCGAGACGAACCAGCTCCGCGCCGCGATGTTCTCCTCGGTCACCCACGATCTCCGCACGCCGCTCGCCTCGATCAAGGCGGGCGTCACCAGCCTGCTGGACGCGGCGGTCCTCCACGATCCCGAACAGGAACGGGAGCTGCTGACGACGATCCTCGAGGAGACCGACCGGCTGAATCGGCTCGTCGGCAACCTGCTCGACCTCGCGCGGATCCGGGCCGGCGCCCTCACGCCGACACGCCAGCAGGCGGCGATGGATGAGATCGTCGAGGTCGTCCTGGCGCGGATGCGACCCCGGCTCGTCCATCACACGGTCGCCGCCGACCTCCCGCCCGATCTCCCCGACGTCTCCGTCGACCCGGTCCAGCTCGACCAGGTGCTCACGAACCTCCTCGAGAACGCCGGCCGGCACGCTCCGGAGGGGAGCGAGATCCGGGTCAGCGTGCAGTGGATCCGAGATGCCGTCCAGGTCCGGATCGCGGATCAGGGACCAGGGGTGCCATCGGACGAACGCGAACGGGTCTTCGAGGCGTTCTATCGTGGATCGTCAAGCCCGGAGACACCGGGCAGCGGTTTGGGGCTCGCGATCTCGAAGGCGGTCGTGGTGGCGCACGGTGGTCGGATCTGGATCGAGAGCGGCCCGGACGGCGGCTGCGTGGTGGCGTTCGAGATCCCGCGCGAGGAGGTGGCTCCGTGAACCGGGTGTTGGTCGTCGACGACGAGCCACAGATCCGACGTGCCCTCCGGACCAGCCTCGAAGCGCACGGGTACGAGGTGCAGACCGTGGGCACCGGCGAGGAGGCGGTGATCGGCGCGGCCGAGAGCGCCCCCGAGCTGATGCTGCTGGACCTCGGCCTCCCGGACGTCGACGGGACCGAGGTGATCCGTCGCGTCCGCGGGTTCACGGAGCTCCCGATCATCGTGCTGTCGGTCCGCGACGCGCAGCAGGACAAGGTGGCGGCGCTCGACGCGGGGGCCGACGACTACGTGACGAAGCCGTTCGCGATGGAGGAGCTGCTCGCGCGGGCGCGGGCGGCGATGCGGCGGGCGCAACCGGGTGAGCCGCCGGCGCCGACGATGCGGTTCGGCACGCTCGAGATGGACCTGGGCCGACGCCTCGTGATCCTGGACGGCGAGACGCTGCGCCTGACGCCGACCGAGTACCAGCTGCTCGAGGCGTTCGCGACGCATCCCGGAAAGCTCCTCACGCATCAGTGGCTCCTTCGGAAGGTGTGGGGGCAGGGGTACGGGACGGAGACGACGTACCTCCGGACGTACGTGCGCGCCCTCCGCAAGAAGCTCGGCGACGATGCGCAGGCGCCACAGCTGATCGTGACGGAGCCGGGCGTCGGCTACCGCTGGATCGCGGAAAGCACGGACGCCGAGTCGTAGCATCCTCCGATGGCCACGCGCACCGATGGCTCGGGGGTCGGCGGCGCCCTGAAGCGCCTCCTCGTGGGACGGGCGCTCTCGACGTCCGCACAGGAGCACCAACTCCTTCCCAAGACGCTCGCGCTGCCGGTCTTCTCGTCGGACCCTCTCTCTTCGGTGGCCTATGCGACCGAGGAGATGATGCTCGTCCTGGTGACGGCCGGCGTCGCCGCCCTCTCGTACCGGCTCCCGATCGCGCTCGCGATCGCGGCGCTCCTGGCGATCGTGGTGACCTCCTATCGGCAGACCGTTCGTGCGTACCCTCGAGGCGGTGGTTCGTACATCGTCGCGCGCGAGAACCTCGGAACGGTCCCCGGCCTCGTCGCGGCGGCCGCGATCCTCACCGACTACATCCTGACGGTCGCAGTGTCGGTGACGGCTGGCACCGTCGCGATCACATCGGCCGCCCCGTCGATGGTGGAGCACAAGGTGTTGCTCGCGTCACTCCTCGTCGCGTTCGTGACGGCAGCGAACCTGCGCGGTGTGAAGGAGGCGGGAGCGTTCTTCGCGCTGCCAACCTACGGGTTCGTCGCGGTCGTTGGACTCACGATCGTCCTGGGCTTCTGGCAATGTCTGTCCGGTTGCCACGTCGCGGACACGTCTTCCATCCCCATCGAACCGATCACGGCCGTGACGCTGTTCCTGTTGCTCCGAGCGTTCGCATCCGGCGCGACCGCCCTGACCGGGGTCGAGGCGATCGCCGACGGTGTGCAGGCGTTCCGTCGGCCGCAGGCGAAGAACGCTGCGGCCACGCTCGCGATCATGGGCGTGATCTCGATCTCCCTCTTCCTCGGGATCACGGTCCTCGCCGGCCTCTTGGACGTGCGGATCACGGAAGAGATCGCGCACTCGCGCTCCGTGCTGTCGCTGATCGGCGAGGCGATCCTCGGCGACGGCCTGTGGTTCATCGTCCTGCAGATCTTCACGGCGGGCATCTTGATCCTCGCCGCCAACACCGCGTTCCAGGACTTCCCCCGCCTCTCGTCGATCCTCGCTCGCGATCAGTTCATGCCGAGCCAGTTCCGCAACCGGGGCGACCGCCTCGTGTTCTCGAACGGCGTGATCGTCCTCGCCGGCCTCGCGATCTTCCTGATCTGGCTCTACGACGCCTCGCTCACGGACCTGATCCAGCTCTACGTGATCGGGGTCTTCACGGCGTTCACGCTCTCGCAGGCCGGGATGGTCCGACGCTGGTTCCGGCTCCGGGGGGAGGGCTGGCGCTGGCGGGCCACCCTGAACGGAGTGGGCGCCGCCGTCACGGGGATCGTCCTCGTGGTCGCCACGATCACGAAGTTCGCGAAGGGCGCCTACGTGGTGGTGATCGCGATCCCGATCATCGTGACCCTGTTCCTCCTGATCAACAGGCACTACCGACGGATCGGCCGGCTCCTCCGCGCAGGGAACCTGACCGGGGACGTCGCGGCGACCAACTCCTTCGTGTTGCTCGTCGGCGACTTTGGGCCGGCGACGATCGACGCCATCTCCTACCTGTTCACGATCCGATGCCAGGCGATGACGGCGCTCTGGGTCGGTCCGGAGGAGCGTCTCGAGGAAGCCCGGGAGACGTGGCAGCGCGTGGCGCCGCGGTACGAGGAGCTCGCGCTCCTGCCGGGTGGACAGGAGCACCCGGTGCGGGCGGTGCTCCGCTACTTGAAGCAGCGACCGGCGGCGACGGACTTCGTCACCGTCGTGATCCCGGAGGTGGTGACCTCGGGCTCCCTCCTGCAGCTCGTCCGGCATCGGTCGGCGTTCCTGTTGAAGACCTCCCTGTTGTTCCAGCCCGGGATCGTCGTCACGAACGTGCCGCTCGTCCCGGGCGAGCCGCATTTCGCCGCGGGCGCGCGCCCGATCGAGCGCCCGCGGAGCGAGGTGATCGTGCCGGTCTCGAGCGTGCAGGACGCGACCGTGCGTGCGCTCGTCTACGCGAAGTCGCTCCAACCGTCCTCGATCCAGGCGATCCACATGGCCACAGATCCCGAGGAGATCCCCAAGGTCGTCGAGGCATGGCACGACCGGCGCATGGACGTCCCGCTCGTGCTCGTGGAGGCGGCGTTCCGCGATCTCGGTCCGCCGTTCCTCGCGGAGGTGCGGAGCCGCACCGCCCGGGGCGACACCGTGGTCACGGTGGTCCTCCCGGAGCTCGTGCCGGAGCACTGGTGGCAGAGCCTGCTCCACAACCAGTCCGCGCTGTTCTTCAAGCGGATGCTGCTCGTCGAGCGGGACGTGGTCGTCACGAGCGTCCCGTTCCACCTGTCCGCGCCCGAGACGCTCCGGAGCGCGTCGAGCGACGGGGCGCCCACCGGCCCCGCGGTACGCTAGCCGCGTGAACATCCGGCCCGCCACCAAGGACGACGCGGAGTTCCTCCGCACGATGCTGTACGAGGCCGCGCGGTGGAACCCCGACTGGCCGCGGGAGAGCATCGAGGAGTTCCTGGTCGAGCCCACGCTTCGGCGCTACCACGAGGACTGGGGGCGAGAGGGCGACGGCGGCGTCGTCGCGGAGATCGACGGCCAGCCGGTGGGAGCGGCCTGGTATCGCGTCTTCACGGAGGAGGAGCCCGGGTTCGGGTTCGTGAACGAGAAGACGCCGGAGCTGAGCATCGCCGTGGCGCCGCTCCATCGTCGCAAGGGCATCGGCCAGGCGGTCCTTCGTTCCTGCATGGTGCAGGCACGCGAGGAGGGCTTCCAGGCGCTCTCCCTGTCCGTCGCCGTCCACAACCGCTCCCGGATGATGTATCAGCGGGCCGGGTTCGAGAAGGTCGGCGAGTCCGGTGACTCCTCCGACACCTGGACGATGCTCGCGAACCTGTAGTGGCTCCCGCTCCGCTCGTCGCGATCGTCGATGCGGTCGATCGAGAGCTCCCCGATCTGCGAGCGGCCGCCGATCTCGCTCGGCTCGTCCAGGTGACCGGCGTCGAGGGCCTCGAGGCCCATCTCTCCGAACTCGACGCGGTGTTCGTGTGGAACTTCGATCGGCCGCGACTACTCGACGTCCTGCCGCGAGCGCCGCGGCTCCGCTGGATCCAGTCGATCTCGGCGGGCGTGGAGGAGCTGGCGTCGCCCACGCTGCCGGCGCACGGCGTCGTCCTCACCAATGCCGCCGGCGTCTACGATCCCGGCCTCGCGGAATCGGTACTGGGCTTCGTGCTCGCGTTCTCGGCCCGCCTCCTCGAGGACGCCCGTCTCCGGCCCGGGGAGTGGCCCGCCGACGAGATCACGCTGCTCCGCGGCACGACGGCGTTGGTGGTCGGCGCGGGATCGATCGGAACCGAGGTCGGGCGGCTGCTCCGAGCGGCGGGGCTCCACGTCCGGGGTGTGGCGCGCACGTCCCGCCCGCCCGACGAGACCTTCGAGGCGATCGCCGGCGTGGAGGAGCTGCATGCCGAGCTCGCCGGCGCCGACCACGTGGTGAACGTGCTTCCGATCACGCCGGCGACCCGTGGGCTGTTCGATGCCGCGGCCTTCGCGGCGATGCAGCCGCACACGGTCTTCGTGAACATCGGGCGGGGATCGACCGTGGTCGAGCCGGCCTTGATCGAGGCGCTCGAGCGAGGCGTGATCGCAGGCGCGGCGCTCGACGTGTTCGCGGTGGAGCCGCTGCCCACGGAGAGTCCCCTGTGGCGGATGCCGAACGTGCTGGTCTCGCCGCACCGCGCCGGCGATCACGAAGGTTGGGCGGATGACGTCGTCGCGCTCTTCGTGGACAACCTCGAGCGATTCGTGGCGGGCGAGCCGCTCCGCAACGTCGTCGACGTGGAGCTCGGGTACGCGCCCGGCGGTCGTTCCTAGGGCCCGGTCCTCACGCCGGGGGGGCGAGCAGGCGCTCCGCCTCGCGGATGGACCCGGCGGCCCCCATCGTCCGGAAGAGCTCGAGCGCTCGGGCGAGGGACGGCTCGGCGTCGGCTCGGCGACCCGCCGCGATCAGCCGCTCCGCCTCCTTCATCCGCGCGTACGCCTCGTCCGGCGCGGCGCCCATCTCCTCCAGGAGGTCCGCGGCCCCGGCGAAGTCGCCCGACGCCCAGTGGCGCGCCGCGCGGACCCAGTCCGACGGGAGGTCCTCGCCTCCCAACGCCAGGAGGTCGTCCCCGCGGCCCTGCTCCGTGAGCACGATCGCTGCCTGGAGGATCCACCACGACCAGTCCAGCGACGGTTCGGCGGCGTTCCGTCCCAGGATCTCCGAAACGTCGGCCTCGGCCTCTTCCCCTCGCCCCGCAACGAGCAACGCCTTCGCTCGCTCCGCGAGGCAGGGCAGGAGCGCCTGTGGGTCACGGGCCTCCCGACCCGCGGCGACGGCTCGCTCGGCGTCCTCGAGCGCTCCTGCCAGGTCGCCCCGGCCCAGACGGATCCTCGATCGGCTCTGCCGGTGCTGCGTTTCGAGGTAGTGGGGTGCGCCCCTTTCGATCCGGGCGATCTCCGCATCGTGGATCTCGAGGGAGGCGTCCCAGCGGCCAGCGAGGCAGGAGTCGAACGCGACCTCCGCCAGGTTCCAGGTGATCGCGCCCTCGATCCCGAACCGGCGCGCGGCCTCGAGGTTGCGCTCGTGGACCTCGAGCGCACGGCGGATGTCGCCCACGAGGAAGTAGCAGACGCCCAGGTTGACCTGCCCCCGGGTCAGGTGCCACGGGGTGTGGACCCGTTCCGCGATCGCGATGCCCTCCTTCAGGTCGTCGAACCCACCCATGTCGGCACGGTTGATGCGGGCCGTCCCGAGGGACGTGAGCGCGAACGCCTGGAGCTCCTCGAGGTCCAGGTCGCGGGCGATCGCCAGGGCATCCCGGCCGACCCCGATCGCGTCGTCGTGGCGGCCGGCGACCATGAAGTACCGAGCGAGGTGGGACTTCACGGCGGCCAGCTCGGGGGTCGGTGGCAGGCCGTCCGCGAGCGTCATCGCCCGCTCGATATGAGCCTGCGCCTCCTCGCCCATCCCTCGCCGCCATGCCAGGTCGCCGATCAGGAGCTCCGCCTCCGCGGCCGCGTCCCGCCGGTCCGCCGCGAGGAAGCCGTCCCTGGCCTCGGTCAACTCCTCCGTTCCGGCATCGCGGTCGAGCGAGAGGGTCCGGCCGTAGCGCAGAAGCAGGGCCGGCCGCTGGGGATCGTCCGAGGGCCAGAGGTCCGCCGCGGCCGCGTAGGCGCGCTCGGCGGCCGGGTACGCACCCAAGGCGTACGCGCGGTCGCCCGCCGCCCGCAGCGCGAGCCGGGCCGGAGCCTCCAACGCCGTGGCGTCGAGGCCCGCAGCCCTGGTCAGCTGGAGCGCGGAGCCGTAGTGGTGGGCGAGCAGCTCCGCTCGGTCCTCGAGGCGATCGCCGCCGAGGGAAGCGATCCAGTCGGCCGCCACACGATGCTTCTCGCCCCGGGCGGCCCGAGGGATCTGCCCGTAGGCCACGTCGCGGACGAGGAGATGCAGGAACGCGTACTCGGTCTCCCCGCCGACCGATGAGCGGCGCGAGCGGCGGACGAACCGTCCGCGCTCCAGCTCGTGGAACCGTCGCTCGAGGTCGGCGCGATCCTGGCCGCCGATCGCGGCAACGGCACCGAGCCAGAACGTCTTGCCGACCACGGCGGCGTCCTGCAGCAGGGACTTCTCGTCTGGCGGGAGCCCGTCGAGCCGTGCCGCGATGATCCCCTGCACCGAGCCGGGCAACTCCGCGGCCGCGAGGTCGGCCACTGGGCGATCCGCCGCCATCCGTGCGAACTCCTCCGCGTACAGGGGGTTCCCACCCGCTCTGGCGAGGAGCGCGGACTGGAGCTGGGCGGGGAGGACGGACCGATCGAGGAGCCCCGCGAGCAACACCGCGGTCTCCTCCTCAGACAGAGGAGCGAGTGCGAGCGTCGCCGCGTTGAGCTTGCCACCGCCCCAATCCGGCCGGCGAACGAGGAGCTCGGGCCTCGCCGTGCACAGGACGAGCAGGGGAACGTCTCGCGTCCAATCGATCAGGTCGTCGAGGAAGTCGAGGAGGCCGTCGTCGGCCCAGTGCAGGTCCTCGAACACCAGAACGGTCGGGCGGCGCTCGGCCAGGGACTCTAGGAAGCGACGCCACGCCGAAGGGCCGTCATCCATCGCCTCGGAGCTCGAGTCCCGCTCCTGGGCCAGACCGATCATCGGGCGCAGGTGGCGCGCGACCCAGCGACGCTCGTCCTCCTCCACGATCAGCTCCGTCGCGCTCCGGTCGAGCTTGGCCGCCGCCTCGCCGTCGGGATCGGTCTCCAGGATGCCCGCCTCGGCCTTCACCATCTCGCCGAGCGCCCAATAGCTCACCCCGTCCCCGTAGGGCAGGCACCGGCCCTGCCGCCAGGTGATCAGGTCCGGCATGTCCTCGATGTGGACGAGGAGCTCGTGCACGAGACGGCTCTTCCCGATCCCGGGCTCGCCGACGAGCGTGACGAGTTGCGGCTCGTTCTGATGTCGCGCGCGATCGAGCGCGTCGCGGAGGAGCGCGAGCTCGCGATCGCGACCGACGAGCGCGGTGTCGACGCGGCGGGTGATGTCGACCCCGTAGTGGGAGCGGGCCTCGATCGCCTCCCAGACCACGATCGGGTCGGCTTTGCCCTTCGCCTCGACGGGATCGCCCACTCGGTACTCGATCGCCCGCTCGGTTGCGCGATAGGTCGCGTCGCCGACCAGCACCCCGTCGACGGGGGCGGATGTCTGGAGCCTGGCCGCCGTGTTCACCACGTCGCCGGCGGCCATCCCTTCCCCCTCGAGAGGGCGAACGCCGAGCGAGACGAGCGCCTCGCCGGTGTTCACGCCGATGCGGACGTGGAGATCGATGCCCGGGTCCTGTTCGTTCATCTCCGCAAGCGCGTCGCGGATCGCCAGCGCGGCTCGGACCGCCCGTTCGGGGTCGTCCTCGTGCGTGGTCGGGGCGCCGAACACGGCCATCACCGCGTCCCCGATGAACTTCTCGACGGTTCCGCCGCGGCGTTCCAGCTCCTCCCGGAGGCGCGCGAAGTAGGGAGTGAGCGTCGCGCGCACGTCTTCGGGGTCGAGCTGCTCGCTCCTGCTCGTGAAGCCCACGAGGTCAGCGAAGAGCACGGTGATGACCTTCCGCTCTTCACGCGCCGAACCGGGTACCTCGACGAGCGCCGAGCCGCAGTGGGCGCAGAACCGTGCGTCATCGGGGTTCTGTCGTCCGCAGCTGGAGCAGGCGCGCACGGCGGGAGCCTACCCCGCCTCTCCGCCTCCGGAGGCGGCGTCGAGCTCGGCGTAGGCGGCTCGCACCCGCCGGTAGCGACGCGCCACGTACCAGACCAGACCGATCGCCAGAACCACCACGATCCCCCACGCGACGGGCTGCAGGAACTCCTCCACCTTCGCCCAATTCTCACCGAGCAGGTACCCGAGCCACGCGAGCGCGAACGTCCACGGCAGGCACCCGAGCACCGTGTAGATCGTGAAGCGCCAGAACGGCATGCGTGCGACGCCGGCGGGAAGCGAGATGAACGTGCGGATCACCGGGAGCAACCGGGTGACGAAGACCGTGAGCTCGCCGCGCCGCTCGAACCAATCGTGCGCCCTATCCACCTCGTGGGGCAGGATCAGCAGGTACCGGCCGAACCGGTCCACGAGCGGGCGGCCGCCTGCCGCGCCGATGCCATAGGCCAGCCACGAGCCGACGAGGTTGCCGAGCGTCCCCATGAGGGCGACCACCACGAGATCGAGCTCGTGACCGGGGGCCGCGAACCCAGGGCTCGCGAGGGCGCCCCCGAACAGCATGGTGACCTCGGACGGGATCGGGATGCACGCGGACTCGAGCACCATCAGGACGAAGATGGCGACGTAGCCATAGTCGCCGATCAGCGTGGTGATGGCTTCTTGCAGCGTCTCGAGCAGGGGAGAGCACCCTCCGGGGCCGGGAATATCCGCAGCGTACCAGCGTGTTCTGGCCGTCTCGGGAGCGGGGTCGCCTCGTTCGGCCGGCATCCCTGCACATCCGCGCCTCCCAGGAGCTTCGACAGGCCAGTGGTACGGTCCGAAAGGCTCGACCTGACTCCACCCAACCCCCCAAGGAAGCCACGTTCGATATGCCAGGAACCCTCGTCGTCGTCGAATCGCCCGCCAAGGCGAAGACCATCGAGAAGTACCTAGGCGGCGACTACGCCGTCCGGGCTTCCTTCGGGCACGTCCGGGACCTGCCGAAGAGTCAGCTCGGCGTCGACGTGGACGACGGATTCGAACCTGTCTACGAGGTCCCCGAGGACTCCAAGCGGCACGTCGCGGAGCTGAAGCGCGCGCTCAAGGGTGCGGACGAGCTCGTGCTCGCCACCGACTACGACCGGGAGGGCGAAGCGATCGCGTACCACGTGGCCACCCTCCTCGGCGTCGCGCCCGACCAGGCGAAGAGGATCACGTTCACGGAGATCACGCGGGATGCGATCCTCGAGTCGGTGCGGCACCCGCGCGCGATCGACCTGAAGCTCGTCGATGCCCAGGAAGCCCGCCGGGTCCTCGACCGTCTCGTCGGCTATCGGATCAGCCCGATCCTCTGGAGGAAGGTGCGGCCCGGGCTGTCCGCGGGGCGGGTGCAGTCGGTCGCCGTCCGCCTGATCGTCGAGCGCGAGCGCGAGATCCGCGCCTTCGTGCCGGTCGAGTACTGGAGCGTCGATGTCCGGCTCACACCGGAGGGTGAGGAGCAGCCGTTCGTCGCGCGGCTCACGGAGATCCCCGAGGGCAAGCTCGCGACCGCGCCGGACAAGAAGGGCATCCTCCTCGGCGCCGAGGCCGACGCGATGCCGCACGTGGAGCGGCTCGGCCGGGCCTCCTACCGCGTCGTCGACGTCCAGCGGAAGGAGCGCAAGCGCTCGCCGGCCCCGCCGTTCACCACCTCCACCCTGCAGCAGGAGGCGGCACGGAAGCTCGGGTTCTCGGCGCGCAAGACGATGACGCTCGCGCAGCGCCTGTACGAGGGCATCTCGCTTCCCGGCGAGGGGTCGGTGGGACTGATCACGTACATGCGGACCGATTCGGTCACCATCGCCGACGCGGCCCTCCGCGAGATCGCGGAGCTCGTGAAGCAGGAGTACGGCCCTTCGTACGCGCTCGCCGAGCACCGGCGCTACAAGACGAGGTCGCGCAACGCTCAGGAAGCCCACGAGGCCGTCCGCCCCACATCGGTCCTCCGTTCCCCCGACCGGGTCGCCGCCTCGCTGGACCGCGACCAGCTCCGCCTGTACGACCTGATCTGGAAGCGCACCATGGCGACGCAGATGGCCGAGGCTCGCTTCGCCCAGGTCGGCGTGGACATCCGAGCCGTCGACGGGGACGCGGACTACGGTCTGCGGGCGACCGGACAGACGCTCGTGTTCGACGGGTTCATCCGGGTCTACACCGAGGGACGAGACGAGGGACCCGACGAGGATGCCGAGTCGCGCCTGCCCGAGCTCTCCGCGGAGCAGGTGTTGCGGATGCTCGAGCTGCTGCCCGAGCAGCACTTCACCCAGCCCCCGCCCCGGTACACGGAAGCGTCGCTCGTCAAGACCCTCGAGGAACTGGGCATCGGTCGGCCCTCGACGTACGCGTCGATCATCCAGACGATCCAGGCGCGGGGCTACGTCCGCCTGGACCAGAAGCGGTTCCTGCCCGAGGACGTCGCGGAGGTGGTGACGGACAAGCTGATCCAGCACTTCCCCGACGTCGTCGACGTCAACTTCACCGCCCGGATGGAGGAGGAGCTGGATGAGATCGCGGAGGGCAACGCCACCCGCGTGGCCGTCCTGCGCGACTTCTACGTCCCGTTCGCGGAGGAGCTGGCGCTCGCCGAGGAGAAGTTCGAGCGGTACCTGGAGGAGACCGAGGAGCTCTGCCCGAAGTGTCCGGCCGAGGGGAGGGAGCCCGGGCGCCTGCAGGTGCGGCTCGGCCGGTTCGGCAAGTTCATCGGCTGCGAGAACTTCCCCGACTGCGACTACATCAGGAACCTCGACGGGAGCGAACGCCCCGAGCCGGAGTTGCTGGAAGAGACGTGCCCCGAGTGCGGGCGTCAGCTCGTGAAGAAGGTGGGTCGGTTCGGACCGTTCATCGGATGCAGCGGCTACCCGGACTGTCGCTACATCAAGAAGGAGCCGCCGAAGAGCACGGGTGTTACGTGCCCGCAGTGCGGACAGGGGGAGCTCGTCGAGAAGCGGACGCGGTTCGGGCTGATGTACGGGTGCGATCGATATCCGGACTGCGATTGCGCGATGAACAACCCGCCGGAGAAGGACATCCCTTGCCCGGACTGCGGCGGCTTGCTCCTCCGTCGCCCGAAGAGCCTTCGGTGCTGGCACTGCGGGGCCGAAGTGGATCTGGACATGAAGGTCACGAAGCCCGGTGACCGGGAGGCCGAGGCGGCGGCGCGCGCGGCGAAGTCCGAGGCGCGCAAGGCTCGAGCGGCCGCGAAGAAGCCGGCGGCCTCGAGGAAGGCGTCGGGCCGCAAACCCACCGCCAAGAAGAAGACAGCGGCGAAGAAGAAGACGACGGCGAAGAAGAAGTCGGCGGCGAAGGGGGAAACCGCCGCCGTGGAGGAGACGACACCCGCGCCGGAGCCGGTGCCAGAGTCGGTCGCTGCCAGCGAGGACGCGTAGGCGTGGCGAGCGTCGCCGAAGAGGTCGCAGCCCTCCGCGGCACCCGATCGGCGACACTGAAGGATCTCCTGACGCAGCCGTCCTTCGCGCGGCTTCTCGCAGCGATGTCGGTCTCGTCTCTCGGGGACTGGGTCGGGTTCCTCGCCGTCGCGACGCTGGTCGCCGACCTCGCAGGAGGTGCGGGAAGCGCCGCGTTCTCCGTGGCTGGGCTGATGATCGCCCGCACACTCCCCGCCGTGCTGTTCGGTCCGATCGCGGGCACGCTCGTCGACCGGCTCGACCGCAAGCGGATCATGATCACCGCAGACATCTGCCGCGGGCTGATGTACGCGGCGATGGTCTTCGTCGGCCAGCTCTGGGCGATCTACGCCCTGTCCTTCGCGATCGAATGCCTCTCCCTCGTCTGGGGGCCCGCCCGTGACGCGTCGCTCCCGAACCTCGTGCCGAGGCGCCAACTCGCGAACGCGAATTCGATCGCCCTGGTCTCGACGTACGGCACCCTCCCGCTCGGCGGGATCGTCTTCACGGTGCTCGTCGGCCTGAACACGCTCCTCAGCCACGCGATCCCGTTCCTCGAGGGACGCGATCAGGCGGTGCCGCTGTTCCTCGACGCTGCCACGTTCGTGTTCTCGGCCGCGATGATCAGCCGCGTCCCGATCCCCCCGTCGCCGGCGATGCTCACGGGGCGGCTGGACTTCTCGCGGATATGGCGAGACGTCCGCGACGGGATCAGGTTCCTGCGCGAGGACTCGATCGCCTCGGCGATGACGGCCGGGATCGTCGTGGCCTTCTCCGCCGTCGGTGCGGTGCTCGCTCTCGCGCCGATCTTCGTCGTCCAAACCCTCGGAGCAGGCGACGCTGGTTGGGGGTTCATGGTCACGTCATTCGGCGTCGGGATCGGCCTCGGGATGGCGAGCGCCAATCAGACCGCACGCCTGCTCGAGCGCGTCTCGATCTTCCCGTGGTCGCTCGTCGCATCGGCGGTCACCCTGTTCGTCCTGGCAACGATGCCGAACCTCGCGCTCGCCGCCGTCGTCACCGTCTGGCTCGGTGCCTTCTGCGGGCTGGCCTGGGTCACCGGCTACACGCTGTTGCAGGAGAACGTGCATGACGAGTTCCGAGGTCGGACGTTCGCCTCCCTGACGGTCCTCTCGCGGATGGGGTTGTTCCTCTCCCTCGCCACGTTCCCTACGCTGGCAGGTGTCTATGGCACCTTGGGAGCCGGCTCGGAGCTCGGGATCCGCTTCGCACTCGCGACCGCGGGGATCGCGGTGGCGCTCGCCGGCCTCAACACGCGGCGTCTCCTCAAGCGCTACCGGTTGTCCCGTCCACAACCCCTCTCACTCGTGCCGAAGTTGAAGCGGCCTCCCGCCACCGGGTTCTTCATCGCATTCGAAGGCGTGGAGGGCTCCGGCAAGGGGACCCAGATCCGACTCGCCGAGGACCATCTCCGCGCGGAGGGGCACGACGTGCTGGTCACGCGGGAGCCCGGCGGGACTGAGGTCGGCGAACGCCTCCGGGAGCTGCTCCTGGATCCGGGCACCGGCAATCTGGACGCCCGGACCGAGGCGCTGTTGTTCGCCGCCGCCAGAGCGCAGACCGTCCATTCGGTGATCCGTCCTGCGCTCGCGGACGGCAAGGTCGTGCTCTGCGACCGTTACGTCGATTCGTCCCTCGCGTACCAGGGCTGGGGACGAGGCCTCGGCGAGCAGGACATCCTGACCCTCAACGTGTGGGGGACGCAGGGCCTCTTCCCCGACCTCGTGATCCTCCTCCACCTGGAGCCCGAGCGCGGCTTGCTCCGATCGACGGAGGCACCCGACCGGATGGAGATGGAGGGGCAGGACTTCCACGCGAAGGTCGCGGACGCCTATCTCCGGATCGCGGAGGAGCACCCGGAGCGGATCGTCGTGATCGAGGCCGACAAGGAGCAAGGCGATGTCTTCGACGACGTCCGCCAAGCCCTCGACAAGGCTCTCGTCGACCGGGAGGACGGCGCGGGTACCCGAGCGCTGCGACCCCCGAGCGCCGCAGACGACTCCCCCGCCGACCGCGAGACGTCGCCCTCCGACTGACGTCGTCGCACGCGCGCGTTAGCGTGCGGCCATGAGCTTCTCGGTGCTCGACCGCGTGCCCGGCCAGACCGGAGCGATGGCGTTCCTCCGCGGCGCCGCCGAACGTCCCCATCATGCGTACGTGTTCGCCGGGCCGGAAGGGAGCGGTAAATCGCTCGCCGCGCGCGCCTTCGCCGCGGCGCTGCTGTGTCACACCGGGGGATGCGGCGAGTGTCGCGACTGCCGGCTCGCCGATGAGGATCATCATCCGAACGAGTTCCTGGTGGAGCCGGAGGGCCGGGACATCCACGTCGACACGATCCGCGCCGAGGTCTGGCAGCCGGCGTACCGCACCGCGCCGGAGCCCGGACGGAAGGTCTTCCTCCTCCGCGAGGCGGACCGCCTGTCGGCCCAGGCCGCCGACACGCTGCTGAAGGTCCTCGAAGAGCCGCCGGCTGACGCCGTCCTCGTCCTGCTCTCGGCCAGGGCGCACGAACTCCCCGACACCGTGCTCTCCCGCTGTCACGTCGTCACGTTCACCGCACTCGCGGAGGCGTTCGTCGTCGACGAGCTGGTCCGTTCAGGGGCGGACGAGGTCCGGGCGCGGCTGGCCGCCCGCCTCGCCGGTGGGAACCTCGGCCGCGCGCGGAGGCTCGCCGGGTCCGACGAAGGCATGCGGTTCCGCGACGCCGCGCGGTCGGCGATCGAGCTTGCGGCGGGCGGCCCTGCCGGGGCGCTCGAGGCCGCCAGCGTGGTGCTCCAGGCGGCGGCCGACTACAAGAAGGGGATGAAGGACGATCTCGCCACGGACCTCGCACCGTTCCTCGACGATCGAGGACGACCGGAAGAGGCCTATCGAGGTGCCATCAGGCGGATCGAGACCCGGTTCCAGCGTCGCGAGCGCCGCGCGGAGCGCGACTACGTCGATTGGGTGCTGCTCGGCGTCTCCGCCCTCCTCCGCGATTCGGTCGCGGCCGAGGTCGGCGGCGGACTCGAGGTGTTGCTCAACCCCGACCTGGCGGGCGAACAGGCCGGCGCGCGCCTGCCGGTCGTCCGCGCGACCCGGGGGATGGCGGCGGTCGAGGAAGCACGCGCCGCGCTCGCAGAGGACATCAACCTGAACACGCGATTGGTGCTCGAGCGGGCGTTCCTCCGTCTCGGCGAGGTTGCGGCGTAGGGCCATCCGGGGGACGCCAACTGTGGTGCTGGCACCACTGGCGCATCCTCGCGGCGGTGGGACGCTTGCAGTGGAGAGCGTGATGGGTGTGAAGGTCCTTATCGTCGACGATCAGGAGCCCTTCCGGATGGCCGCCAGGATGGTGGTGGAGGCCACGGAGGGCTTCGACGTGGTGGGCGAGGCGGAGACCGGCGAGGACTCGGTGACGATGGCCTCGAACCTCAGCCCGGACCTCGTCCTGATGGACGTCAACCTCCCCGGGATCAACGGGCTCGACGCCACGCGCCAGATCCTGGCGGCGGACGCGGCCGGCACGATCGTGCTCCTGCTGTCCACGTACGAGGAAGAGGAGTACGCGCCGCGCGCCGCGGAGTGCGGCGCCGCCGCGTACATCCCGAAGTCCGCGTTCGGTCCCGACCGGCTGGAGCAGGCCTGGGCCGCGGCGCGCGGCGCCGCCTGATTCAGTCCACCGGCACGCTTCCCGACAGCGTCGTGCCGCCGCCGGGCGCGCTCTCGACCTCGAACCGGCCCCGGAGCGCGTCCATCCGGTCGGCGATCCCCTGGAGTCCGGTGCCGCGGTGCGCCTCAGCGGGGTCGAAGCCGACCCCGTCGTCGGCGACCGCAAACACCAGGTGCCCGTCCGATCGCGCGATCGAGATCGTGACGCGAGAGGCGTTCGCGTACTTCGCGACGTTCTGCAGTGCCTCCAGGCACGAGAAGTACACGGCCGCCTCGACGTCTTGCCGGAATCGGCCGACGCCGTCGGCCTGCACCGTCACCGGGATCTCCACCTTCCGGGCCTGCGCCGTCAGCGCGGCCGGCAGTCCCTCGTCGGCGAGCAATGGCGGATAGATGCCGCGCGCGAGGTCGCGGAGGTCCTCCAACGCCGCGTTCGTCTCGTGCTGCAGCTGCGAGGCGATCTCGGACGCCTTCGCCGGTTCCCGCGCCGCGGTCTGCTCCAGCAGCCTCAGCTTCACGGTGAGCGCCACCAGCTGCTGCTGGGCCCCGTCGTGGATGTTCCGCTCGAGCCGCCGGCGCTCGGCGTCCTGGGCGGCGACCAGCCGCTGCCGCGACGCGCGAAGCTCCTCGATCAGCCGGACGTTGCGGAGCACGAGGCCAGCCTGCGACGCCAGGTCGCGCACCAGGCGTTCCCGAGATGGCGTCATCGGGTCGTTCGGCGGCATGTCGACGGCCAGCGCGCCGAGCAGCGCACCTTGGTCGCGCACCTCGATCGCCAGATCGGTAGGGACCCCGGGGAGCTCGTCGCCGCGCAGCGGGAGAGCGCTCGGCTCGGGAGCGTCGGCGGGCGCGAGGCCGGCCGGCCGGAGCTCGCCGCCGATCCGAAGCCAGACGACCGCGCGCGTCGCGCCGACCGCGCTCGAGAGGATCGACGCCATCCTGGGTAGGACGTCCTCGGAGGCATACGACTCGCCGACGCGGTGGCCGAAGTCGGCGAGCACCTCGTACGGAGTCGCCCGCCGGCCGTAGACGAGGCGGTCGGCGACCCGTCGCGCGACCCGGATGGCGGGCCAGACGGCCACGCCGAGGCCGATCGACGCCACGATCGCGAGCGGGTTCGCCTCGATCACGGCCCTGCCGACGAGGACCGCGAACACGGAGAAGGCGGCCATGAACAGCAGGGCGACAACCGCGTACAAGACGGTCTTCTTCACCACAACGTCGAGGTCGTAGAGCCGGTAGCGGAGGATCGCGACGGCGCACGCAGCCGGGACCCCGATCCCCAGCACCGTGAAGAACGCGAAGAACAGAATGTCGTTGGCCAGGCTCGTCTCGTTCGGTCCGAGATTCCAGCCCGTCGCGATCGCGGCGATCAGCAGCAGGGCGGCGAGCCCGGCGGCCGCGACGAACCACCGCATCTGCTGGCGCTCCTCGCCGACCGAGCGGCGGTATCGCAGCACGAGGGCGACGACGGTCGAGAGCCCGAGCCCAAGCAGCGTGAACCCCCCGACGGTGAAGACGACCGCGAGAACTTCGCGCAGGGCGGGGACCCCCGTCGGGTTCAGCGGGGGCGGGACACCCGGCGGGGCGTCGATATCGATCTCGCCGGGGTTCAGGATGATTCCGATCAACACGAGCGCGCTCAAGAAGACGATCGCGAAGGCCACCGGACGCCACCGTCGCGACGGGAGGGCGCCGTTCGGGAACAGGAGCAGGACGAACGGCACCGTGAGTGGGAAGGCGACGAAGATCCAGTTGGTGAGCCATCCCATGAAGACAGTGAATGGCAGATCCGCCATCCCTCGGCTGAGCGCGAACTGCAGGTACTCGTCCGTGAGACCGCCCAGCAGGAATCCGATCCCAACGGCCATGAGGAGCCAGCCGATGGGGTTGCCGGTCGTGCGGGAGGCGATCAGGGCTCCGACCGTCGTGTACCCGGCGATCATCACGAGCGCGACTCCCAGGAAGAACGGGTCCTCCTGAACGGACCGGTTCACGATCCCCAGCGACAGCGTCCCGACCTCAACGACGATCGCGAACGCCCAGATCACCCACGGCAGCCGGCGCCTCATCGTTGCCCACCGACCACCGGGACACGGCCGTACACCCCTGTGCCCGCACCGGGCTCGCTCGTCACCTCGAGCGTCCCGTCGACCGCGGCGAGGCGGTCCGCCATCCCCTGGAGCCCGGTCCCGCGGTCCGTCGTGGACGGATCGAACCCGTGGCCGTCGTCGACCACGTCGAAGCGAAGCACCCCGTCCGACTCCGACAGGCGGATCTCGACAGTGGACGCGTGCGCGTACTTCGCGACGTTGTTCAGCGCCTCGAGGCAGCAGAAATAGACGGCCGACTCCACGTCCTGACCGTACCGGCCCACCCCGTCCGGATGGACCGCGACCGTGAGCGGCGACCGCCGAGCCTGCGCCTCGAGCGCGTGTGTTAGTCCCTGGTCGGCGAGGAGCGGCGGGTAGATCCCTCGCGCGAGGTCTCGGAGGTCCTCCAGGGTTTCCGTCGTCTGCGACTGGAGCTCCGACAGGAGCTCCGTCGCCTTCACCGGATCCCGGTCGACCAGCTGCTGGGCGAGTCGCAGCTTCACGGAGAGCGCGACGAGCTGTTGCTGCGCGCCGTCGTGGATATTGCGTTCGAGCGCCCGTGCGCGCTCGTCCTGGGCAGCCACGATCCGCCGGCGGGACTCCCGGACGTCTTCGATCAAGGCCACGTTCCGGAGCACGAGGCCCGCCTGCGCCGCCAGGTCCCGCGCGAGGCGTTCCTTCGTCGGGTTCATCGGGTCGTCGGGAGCCGGCGAGATCGACAATGCCCCGAGGAGCTCGCCCTGGTGACGCACCTCGAACGCGGCCTCCCCCAGGTCGGGGAGCTTCCCGTCGTCGAGGTGCCGAGGCGGGATGACCGGGGCGTCCGCCGGCCACGCGACCTCGGGTCGGAGCTCGTCGCCGAGCCGGAGCCACACGCGGGCGCTCCGCGCGCCGGTCGCCTCGCCGAGCAGCTGGGCCATCCGAGGCAGCACGTCCTCCATCGAGTAGGTGTCCCCGACCCGATCGGCGAACTCGGACATCACCTCGTAGGGCGTCGATCGGCGGCCGTAGACGATCCGATCCGCCCAGCGCCGCGCGCGGGCGCGGATCAGGGAGAAGCCGATCGCGAGGAGCGCGCCGACGAGGAGCGTCGGGACGCTCTCGAGGTCGCCGCCGATCCCGACCAGGAGCACGGGGGCGCCGACGAGGATCAGTCCGACGACCGCTGAGAATCCGACGACGAGCACCGCGTACTGGATCGTCTTCTTCACGACGACGTCCAGATCCCAGAGTCCGTGACGGAAGATCGCCACGAGGTAGGCGGCCGGAACGCCGAACACGATCGTGAACGCGGTCAGGACGAAGAACACCTCGAAGACCGGCGCATCCGCGTCCCGGCTGAACAGTTCGGCCGTGAGGCCAAGCACCCACTGCAGGGCGAAGAAGGCGCCGGCGAGCGAGGCGACGTACGCGAGCCAACGCATCTGCTGTCGCTCCTCGCCCCGCGACCGCCGGAACCGCAGGAGGACCGCGATCACGGTCGCGAACGCTGACGCGAGCGCGACCACCGCGCCGATCGTGATCATCGTCGTCCCGACCTCCGCCAGGGCGTCGATCCCGAGCGGGTTCACGTACAGGATCCCATCCGCTGCGTACGCGTTGAACGGCCCGGGACGGAACAGGAACCCCAGGACCGCGAACGCCGTGCCGCCGACCAGCCCGGCGCTCACCCATCGCCACCGGGGGCTGGGGGGGTGCCCGTCCGGGTACAGGAGGAACAGGAGCGGCAGCAGCGCGACGGGATAGATCCCGTACTCGCCGAAGAGCGCCCAGAGATGGAGCAGCGGAACCGAGCCAGGCTCGACCTTCGTCCCGTAGATCACCAACTGTTGGGTGATCGCCAGCAGCGGCAGCGGAGTTCCGATGATCAGGAAGAGCCATCCCGCCCAGTTCCGCGGCTGGCGCGACACGATCAGCGCTCCGACGCTGAGCCAGCCGAACAGCGCGAGGATGATCACCCCTGTCCAGAAAGTGAATCCCCCCGTCGTCTCGGTCAGGGGGTCGCCCGCGTCGCGCTCCGCCCGGACCTGCTCGAGGGTCTCCTGCGTCCGCGCGGACGCCCTGTCGCCGACGACGACGATGTGCCCGGGCTCGATCCGAGCGCGCGACGCGAGCGTCAGCGGGATCGACGCGATAACCGAGATGAGGCTGAGGACGACGATCGCAATCGCGACGATCCGAGCCGCCCGAGCGCTCACGACACGTCCACCGCCGCCGTCGCCACGGGGAGGCGTCCGGCCACGGTCGTTCCGTGACCGGGCGTCGAGCGAACGTCCATGGTGCCGCCGAGCGCGGCGAGCCGGTCGGCGATCCCCTGGAGCCCCGATCCGCGCTCGGCCGCCGCTGGGTCGAAGCCCACGCCATCGTCCGAGACCGCGAAGGTCAAGCTGCCGTTGGACTGTTCGAGCCGAACGGTGGCGCTCGTCGCCCCCGCGTACTTCGCGACGTTCTGGAGCGCCTCGAGACAGGAGAAGTACACGGCCGCCTCGGCTTCCTGCGGGTAGCGACCGATCTCGGCCGCCTCCAGACGAGTGGGGACCGAGGATTTCCGAGTCTGCGCGTCGAGCGCCGCGACGAGACCCCGGTCGGCGAGCAGCGGCGGGTAGATGCCTCGTGCGAGATCCCGGAGGTTCTCCAGCGCATCGTTGGTGTCCGACTGGAGCTGCTCGAGCATCGAGCGGAGCTTGTCCTCGTCCTTGCCGACCAGGGACGCGGCGAGGCGGTGCTTCACGGCCAGTGCCACCAGGTCCTGCTGGGCGCCATCGTGGATGTTCCGCTCGATGCGTCGACGCTCCTCGTCCTGAGCAGCCACCAGTCGCTGGCTCGCCGCGCGCAGGTCCTCGATCAGGGCGACGTTCCGAAGCACGAGACCCGCCTGGGCAGCGAGGTCACGGACGATCTTCGCTTTCTTGGGGTTCATCGGATCGTTCGCGGGCAACTCGACCGAGAGCGCTCCGAGCACCTCCCCTTGGTGGGCAACCGGAGTCGCATCGTCGGGCGGGCTGCTCGGTGCGTCCGTACCCAACGGCCAGACGGCCTCGGGTCGGAGGTCCCGACCGACGCGCAGCCAAACGACGACGCGCGTGGCACCCGTCCCTTCGCCGAGGACGGAGGCCAGACGGGGAAGGACGTCCTCGGTGCCGTAGGCGACGGACATGCGCCCGGAGAACTCGGTGAGGATCTCGTAGGAGCTCGACCGACCTCGGTAGACGAGTCGGTCGGCGACGCGTCGAGCGATCCTGAACAGCGGCCACACGAGCAACCCGAGGACGCCGCCGACGAGACCCGCCGCCAGCGCGTCGTCCGCGACCACGTCACTCAGCGGACCGCTCGCCACGAGGACCAGACCGAGCGCGGCGACCATGATCAGCACCACCAGGATCCCGAACACGATCGTCTTCTTGATCACGACGTCGATCTCGTAGAGGCGATACCGGAGGATCGCGATCGCACAGGCGGCAGGGATACCCAAGAGCAGCACGGAGAAGAAGATCACCCACGCCGTGATGCCGATGAGGTCGTTCTCGTCCTCCACGGCTAGACCGATCGCGCTCCTGACCAGCGCGTTGACCAGCGCGAGGAGGGAGATCGCGATGAGCACCGCTCCCATGTACCCGAGCCACCGCATCTGCTGGCGCTCCGCACCGGTCGATCTGCGGAATCGGAGGACGAGCGAGACGATAGCCAGACCCGCACACGCGAAGGCGACGAGACCGGCGAGCTCCGTCGCGTCCTCGACCACAGTGAGCCACTCGATCGGCAGGCCGACGGGATTCGCGATCCTCGCGTTGCGCTCGCCGAAGCCCATCGCGAGCACCCCGGGAGTCAGCGCGAAGAGGATCAGGTTGACGCCGAGGGCCGCGAGGAGGACCCAGAGCACCGGACGCCAGCGACGACTCGCGAGCCGTCCATCCGGATAGAGCAGGAACAGGAGCGGGAGCGGCGCCAGCCAGAACGCGAACGCGACCCGGCCCAGCCAGGCGACCCAACGGGTCAGCGGGAGGAGCTCCTGGCTGCGCGCGGCCAGGGTGACGTAGTCGCCCGCCGTGACGGAGACCGCGAAGGCGAGACCGACGCCGAGCAGGATCGGTCCGATCGGGTTCTCGGGGTGCCGCGAGGTGATCAGGGCGCCGACGGTCCCATACGCGAGGATCGCGACCGGCGCCAAGAGGTAGATGATCAGCTCGTCGTCGAGTTGCCCGCTGGCTGCCCCGAGGAACGGCCAGACCGTGAGCATGACCAGGGTCATGCCCCATGCGCCCCAAGCCAAGCGCCGAGCCATCATCACCCGACCTCCACCGGGACGCACCCCCCGAGGGTCGTGCCGTCGCCGGGCGCCGATCGGATCTCGACCTCGCCGCCGAGCGCGGCGAGACGGTCGACGATCCCCTGGAGCCCGGAGCCGCGCGAGGCGCTCGACGGGTCGAAACCTGCGCCGTCGTCATGGACCTCGAACGTGAGCAGGCCGTTCGACTGCGCGAGCCGCACGGTCGCCTCCGTCGCCTCGGCGTACTTCGACACGTTCTGCAACGCCTCCAGACACGAGAAGTACACGGCGGATTCGATCTCTTGCGGATAGCGGCCGATCCCGTCGGTTTCGACGGAGACCGGAACGAGCGACTTGCGCGCCTGACTCTCCAGCGCCGCGCCGAGCCCCTTGTCGGCGAGGAGCGGCGGGTAGATCCCCCGTGCGAGGTCGCGCAGGTCCTCCAGCGTCTGACCGGCATCCGTCTGGAGATCCGCGAGCATCTGGTGAGCCCGGGCCTCGTCCGTGCCGACGAGCGAGTCCGCGAGCTTCAGCTTGACGGCGAGCGCGACCAGCTGTTGCTGCGCGCCGTCGTGGATGTTCCGTTCGATCCTTCGACGCTCCTGATCCTGCGCCGTGACGAGGCGTTGTCGCGAAGCCCGCAGATCTTCGATCAACGCCGCGTTGCGGAGCACGAGTCCCGCCTGGGCCGCAACGTCGGCGACGAGCTTCTCCCGTGTGGGGTCGAGGTCCTCCCCCGGCGCGGTCGCGATCTCGATCGCACCGAGCGGCTGTCCTTGGTGCCGCACCTCGAAGGACCGTCCCTCGGATCGCGTGGGCGGGTGATCGAGCGGCCATCGCGCCACGACGTTCCGCGAGCTCTCCGTTCCCAGGACGATCGTCACGGTTGCGGCCCCGACGCCTTCGGCGAGCACGCGCGCCATCCGCGGAAGGACGTCGTCGACGGAATACGTCTCGGCCAGGCGCTCGGAGAAGCCGGAGAGCACCTCGTACGGCGTCGCCCGTTCCCCGTAGACCAGACGGTCGGCGACCCGTTGGGCACGCCGCCGGGCGGGCTGGAACGCCACCGCGACCGCGGCAGCCGCCGCGGCGGAGAGGAACACGTTCCCGCCGCTCCCGACGAGCGTGCCGATGCCGACGACGATCGCCAGGTAGATCGCAGTGATGAAGGCCGCGAGGATCGCGTAGACCACGGTCTTCTTGATCACGACGTCGATGTCGTACAGCCGGTACTTGAGGATCGCGACACCGATCGCTACGGGGATCGCCCCGAGCGCGGCCACGAGCACGTTCTCCACGACGTCCAGCGACCCCCCGTTCCCTCCGAGGGTCCAGTACGGGACGCCGATGATGAAGCTCGAGGCCAGCAGCGAGATCGCGAGCAGGAGCCACTTCAGCTGCTGTCGTTCGTCGCCCTCGGACCGGCGGAACCGGACCGCCATCGACACGATCGCCGCCAAGACACCTCCCACGAACACGAACATCACGGTGTCCCCGAGCGTCTTGATCCACGGCATGCCGTCGAGCTCCACGGGGTTCGGTACGCCGGGGAAGCCGTCGAGGTCGCCGGGTGCGAGCGCGAAGCAGACGGTGCCGATCCCCGCCGCGATCAGCCCGAGGAGGAGCGGGACCCGCCAGCGCGCGGACGGGAGCCGGCCCGTGGGATACAGCATCGGGATCAGCAGCGCGACCGCCGCCATGTACGGGATCCAGATCCATTCGGTGATCCACGCAGCGAAGTCCGCGCCGGTGACGGCGCCGGGGGAGTCGAGCAGCCCATAATGCGCGTACTGCTGACCGAACTCCTGTACCGCGGTCCCGAGGCCGGACGCGACCAAGATCCAGCCGATCGGGTTCGCGGGGACACGCGTCGCGATCAGGACGCCGGCCACGAGCAACGCCGACCCGAGGACCAGTCCCCACCCTCGGAACCCGAACGCCGTCTCGGGCAGCGGCGTGTCGAGCCCCAGAACGAGGAACGGGATCGACGCCACCAGGGTCACCACCGTGAGCGCGCCGAGGATCCAGGGGAGCCGCGAGGCGGGCCGCGCTTCGCTCATGCCCGGATGCTCCCATCGGCAGCGGCCGGCTCCAAGGGCGTCGACCTGCGGTTTCCGATGCGAGAACACCCGGCGTCAGGGGGTGCTGGCACCCGGGCGAAGTCGGCATGCGAGCGCCGTCGTCGGACCCCGGGGCCGCGGCGTAGCGTCGGGGCGACGAACGAAGGAGGACCTCAGATGGCGACGATCCTCGTTGGAACCGACACCTCGGCGGCCGCCGACCTCGCGGTCGAGGACGCGGCGCGACTCGCGCGCGACCGCGGCGCCGAGCTCCTGGTCCTGTACGTGAAGCCGGAGGGAGCCGACCGGTCGGTCGTGGATCCGGATCGAGCCGCGGATCCGTCCGCGCACCTCCGGGCTCTCGCGTCCCGGTTCCCCGGCGTGGCGACGACGGCGCGGATCGAGGATGGCGACGCGGCCGCCCGCATCTGTGACGTCGCGGGAGAGGTCAGGGCGGACACCATCGTCCTCGGGAACCGGGGGATGCACGGCTCGCGGTGGCGTGTGCGCGAGAGCGTCCCGAACCTCGTGCTCCGGCATGCCCCGTGCAGCGTCTACATCGTCGACACCCGCAAGGCGCAATGAGGATGGGCCGGACGCGACGCGAGCCGGCGCTAGCTCTGATCGCGCAGGAACGCGAGCACCGCCATCACGCGGCGATGCACGTCGGGCTCCTCGGTCAGATCCAACTTGTGGAACACGGAGTTGATGTGCTTCTCGACGGCGCGCTCGGTGAGGAACAGCGACTTCGCGATGGCCGCGTTGTTCTGCCCCTGTGCCATGTGGCCGAGCACCTCGCGCTCCCGGTCGGTCAACCGCGCGAGCGGGGAGTGCGCGAGGTGCTCCTTCGCCGCGACGAGCGCCTCCACGATCTTCGGATCGAGCACGCTCCCGCCCCGCGCGACCTCCGTGAGCGCCCGCACGAGCTCCTCGACGTCGGCCACGCGTTCCTTCAGCAGGTAGCCCAGTCCGGCCGCGCCGTCCTTCAGCAGGTCGTAGGCGTACTCCTCCTCCGCGAACTGCGACAGCACCACGACCCCGATCTCGGGGTGGGTGGAACGGATCTGCTTCGCGCCGCGGATCCCTTCGTCGGTGCCGCTCGGCGGCATGCGGATGTCCGTGAGGACGGCGTCGGGGGCGTGCTCGTCGACGGCGGACAGCAGCTCGTCGAGGCTCACGGCGGTTCCCACGAGATCGACCTCCTCAGCCGTCGCGAGGAGCGCGGCGGTGCCCTCCCGCACGAGGTAGTTATCCTCCGCGAAGACCACCCGCAGCGGCATGCGCGGATGGTACACGCGAGGAACTCGCGGAGTGTTCAGGGGGCGGTTACGTGATGATCCGGGTGGTACTCGGCGAGGACAACGTGCTCGTGCGCGAAGGTGTGCGGGCGCTCCTGAACTCCTACGACGACATCGAGGTGGTCGGGGTCGCGGAGGATGCGCCCACGCTCCTCGCGACGGCAGGTGATCACGACCCGGACGTCGTCGTCACGGACATCAAGATGCCGCCGTCCTTCCAGCTCGAGGGCATCGACTGCGCACACGCGATCCGGGAGCGCCACCCCGACACCGGCGTCGTCGTCCTCTCGGCGCACGACGACGAGGAGTACGCGATCGCGCTGCTCGGCAAGGGGCACAGTGGACTCGCCTACCTCTGGAAGGACCGGATCGCGCAAGGGGACGAGCTCGCCCGTGCGATCCGGGAGGTCCGCCAGGGCGGGAGCGTGGTCGACCCGTCGATCGCCGAACGCCTGTCGGGACGCGCGGAATCAGAGGAGGAGGACCGGATCGTCCTCGACATGATGGCGCAAGG